>NZ_JBNNVP010000014.1:0-138904 GCF_050280605.1 Pseudomonas sp. NPDC089918
GCCGGTGGGCGCCATCCTTACCTGCTGGGTTCGCCGGTGGAGTTGGGCTGGCCAGCGACGACGCAGACCTGGATAAGGCCGTCGAAGGCGCGATCATTTCCAAATACCGCAACAACGGTCAGACCTGCGTCTGCGCCAACCGCCTGTACATTCAGGATTCGGTCTACGATGCGTTCGCCGAGAAGCTGAAAGTGGCTGTGGCCAAGCTCAAGATCGGTAACGGTCTGGAAGCAGGCACCACCACTGGCCCGCTGATCGACGAAAAAGCCGTGGCCAAGGTGCAAGAGCACATTGCTGACGCCGTTTCCAAAGGCGCCACCGTGCTGTCCGGCGGCAAGTCGATGGAAGGTAACTTCTTCGAACCGACCATCCTGACCAACGTGCCGAACAACGCTGCCGTGGCCAAGGAAGAAACCTTCGGCCCACTGGCTCCACTGTTCCGCTTCAAAGACGAAGCCGAGGTGATCGCGATGTCCAACGACACCGAGTTCGGTCTGGCTTCGTACTTCTATGCTCGCGACCTGGGCCGTGTATTCCGCGTGGCGGAAGCCCTGGAATACGGCATGGTCGGCGTCAACACGGGGTTGATCTCCAACGAAGTCGCGCCGTTCGGCGGCATCAAGGCCTCGGGCCTGGGCCGTGAAGGCTCCAAGTACGGCATCGAAGACTATCTGGAAATCAAGTATCTGTGTTTGAGCGTGTAATAGGTTTTCAACCTTATTAGTCTGATTGACTGAAAGGAATGGGGCCGGCGAGTCCGGCTCCGATTTTTTCTTCTGTCCTTTCATATCACTGAAGCTATCGCTCTGCGGCTACAAGCCACCCCGATTTTCAATGGAAGTGGGCGTAGGACCAACGGATACGCACGAAAGCTGGACATGGATGTGGTTGGCTTCTTGATGATGAGCCATATGTAGCCCTCCCAAGGGGTGGGGCAGCAGGGCAAGCTGATGGAAAGCTACGGTGCTAACTGCATCTATGTGGTCGACTCCGGGGGGGCTGAATATGGGCGACGTGCGCGACTGATTCCGGGCGTTGAAAAATGTTCTCGCCCTCCATGCGAAGACGGGTATCCATGCCCACCACAACCTGAGCTTGGGCGTTGCCAACTCCATCGTCGCGGTGGTCAGGGTTGTGATCGCGTTGACGCCAGTCTGGCTGGAATGGGGGCCGGTGCAGGCAACACACCATTGGAGGTGTTCATCGCCGCTGCCGAGCAAATGGGCTGGAACCATGGCACCGATCTTTACACCCTGATGGATGTCGCCGATGACATCGCCCCCCTTCAGGACCGTCCAGTGGGTGTTGATCGCGAGACGCTGGCGCTGGGTTATGCAGGCGTTTACTCCAGCTTTCTTCGCCATGCCGAAGCGGCTGCCCAGCGCTACGGGTTGCGTACCGTCGACATCCTGGTCGAATTGGGTCGGCGAAAAATGGTCGGTGGGCAAGAGGACATGATCGTCGATGTGGCGCTGGATTTGACCCGCCGCTAATTGGTGCAACAACGCAACAGTCTTTGGTGGTTTTACGGGATTCCCGATCGTTGCCCCGGTAAATACAGTAAGTGGCATTACAAAACGAGAGTGTGGATATGAGCAACCTTGACGACCGGAACATCATTGTCACTGGCGCCTCAGGCGGTATTGGCCGTGCTTCCGCACTGGCTTTTGCCAAAGCGGGCGCCAGAGTTGTGCTGCTTGATCGCGATGCCCTAGGCATCGAAGAAACCGCCAGCGCTGTCACGGCTGCCGGTGGCAAGGCTTATTCAATCATCTGCGACGTTACCGACGAAGACGCTGTGGCCGCAGCAGTCGATGATGTCGTCACTCGATTTGGCCGTCTGCATGGCGCGTTCAACAATGCAGGGGTCGAGCAAAGCAATTTGCCTCTGCATGAAATTTCGTCTGCGGCGTGGGATCGCATTATCCGTATCGACCTGACCGGTGTTTTCTACTGCATGAAGCATCAGATCCGGGCCATGTTGAACAGTGGCGGTGGCGCCATCGTGAACACCGCTTCGTCCCTGGGCTCGGTAGCGATTGCCGCTGCCTCGGACTATATCGCTGCCAAGCATGGAGTGGTCGGTTTGACCAAGGCTGCGGCCGTCGACTATGGCACCCTCAACATCCGGGTCAACGCAATCATGCCAGGGATCATCGAAACGCCAATGATCGTGCGTGCGAGCGAAGAGCCCAATTTTGCCAAACAGTTCGCTGCATTGCGCGAACGACACCCTATCGGTCGTTTCGGAAAACCGGAAGAAATCGCCAAGGCTGCGCTATGGCTGCTGTCCGATGACGCCAGTTTTGTGACCGGTACGGCAATGGCCGTAGACGGTGGTTATCTCACCGTTTGAGACCCCCTGACAGACTGTCCCTGACGCTCGACAGGGAGTCGGTCACTTTTGAACCTGAAACCCCGGAGTACCCCCATGATCAATGTAAGTCGTCGCTTGAAAGTCAATGCCCCTGAGGAGTCGGGCGGTGTGAACCTGAACCGCAGCCAGGTATGGGAAGGGTTGGTGAGCAAGGCTCGCAATGCGGTGCCGTTCGTTGATGCCATTACCGAATGTAATGTCGTTGAGGACCAGGGCAATACCTTTATCCGCGAAGTGGTGCTTTACGGTGAGCGCCTTCAGGAAATGGTCCTTCTTACTGAAGAGCAGCAAGTCGAGTTCGTGCGCCTCTCCGGTAATGCCCGTGGTCTGATCAAGAACGTCATCGAGGAAGAGGATGGCGAACTGTTCCTGCGCTTCTCCTTCGATTTCTCCCTGCCGGGCGTACCGGCGGGCAGCGAGAAGGAAGTCGAGTTCTCAACCGGCATGCAGACGTCCTACCTGAGCGCCGTACGATCCACCCTGCAAGCCATCCGTAACAAGGTCAGCAAAGCGGCATAAGATTCACCGCAGCGACCAGAAATGAAAAAACAAAAACAAGAAATGAGGCGTGCAATGAACCATGAATTGACAGGTATGTTTGAAAGTGTCGATCGGATGTCGGTCGAAGGTTTTTTGAGTTATCTGACCGATGACGTCGTGTTTCGGTTTGGCAATTCCCCGGAAGTAGTGGGGAAAGAGGGTGTCAGGGCGGCGATTGAGTCATTTTTTACCCAAATAGCCTCGCTGGAACACATTCTTCAAGGCGTGTGGAGCGAGGGCAACACGACAATCATGCGTTTTGATACCTATTACACCCAGCATGACGGCACGATTATCAATGTTCCTTGTTGTGTCGTTGTTCACTTCAATGCTTCCCGATTGATCAATGATTATCGAATTCACATTGATATTTCGCCCCTGTTCAGCAGCGTATCTGCTGGTAATGTTATCCAAGCGTCTGCATAACCATACATGAGTGCCAGTTGAGCTGCACTCGCCGGTCGAAGCCCACGCCGCTTTGCTGGCGAGTGCAGTGTTTTGGTTTGCGAATTTCAGTCAAGGCATTTCGATGAAGGATTTGAATCTGCTCTATACCTTTGAGGCGTTGTGGCGAGACCACTCAGCCTCCATTGCGGCGCAGAATCTGGGTGTTACGCAGGCTGCCGTCAGCGGTTCGCTCAAGCGGTTGCGAAACGATTATGGAGACAGGTTGTTTACGCTGGTCGGTCGCCGAATGGAGCCGACGCCGTTTTGTGTCCATATCGCGCCGCGACTGTTGGCCTCCCTTGCGATGGTCAGGGAGGCAGGAAGCCAAATGCCGGTGTTTGATCCGAAAAATTGCGAAAAATCATTCGTCTTTAGAATGCGCGACATTGGCGAGGTCGTTTGTTTGCCGCCCATCTTGAGCGAATTGTCCAGGGTTGCACCTCAAGCTCGGATACACACCGTCGTGGGTGGGATGGATGAGACGCTCAATGGCCTGTCCACTGGCAGAATCGACCTGGCGCTCGGCTTTTTGCCGACCCTTCAGACTGACATTCACCGTACGCCTGTTATTTCTCAGTACTACGTCTGCGCCATGCGCAAAGACCACCCCTTGGCACATCGCGGCTTGAGCCTCGAAGCCTTTGTCGCCAGTGAGCATTTGTTGGTGGAGTCAGGTGGTGGCGGTCACCAGGCACTGGAGCGTGCTTTGGTCGATGCGGGCGGCAGAGACTGCATTAAAATGCGCACCCCTCAGTTCTTGTCCGCTCCGCACTTGCTGTTGGATACCGACATGATATGGACGCTGCCCATTTCCCTGGGTAAAACCCTGGCGCGCTTTTATCCTCTCGTCATACACCCTCTGCCCCTGCAAATACCCTCGTTCGAGATTGATCTGTACTGGCATGACCGATTTCACCGAGACCCTCAGAACAAGTGGTTGAGAGAAATGGTCGGTCAGGTACTGCGCAGCCAACAATCAGCCTGGCAATAGTCGTTCTCAACAAGCCGCAGCCATCTTCCCTGACCTCAAAACATGAACGCGCGGGGCGCTTGTCCCTTTATCAAGCGACTCGCTCAATGGTGATGCTTCGTTCCTGGATGCTTTGGGGTAAATGGAGGCTCAGGTAATCGATCAAGCTGCGAACGGATGGCAACATCCCTTTCGGTTTGGGGTAGAGCAGATGGATGATATGCGTTGCACCGGTCCAGGAGGGGATAACGACTTCCAGGGCCTTCGCGCGAACAGAGGCTGCAGCTATGGGTTCCGGCAACAACGCGACGCCCAATCCATTGACGGCGGCCTCCAGTTGCATGCGTAGATCATCGAAGATCAGACGTGGCTGATGGCTGACCAGCAGCTCCTCACCTGACGAACTGCTGAGGAACCATCGGCCGACGCCGTCATGGATGTCACCAGGACGAGAAAGCGTCTCGATGTCCGACAGGGCCTGGATCGTGGCAGGTCGCCCGACACGATCGAGAAAGCGCGGGCTTGCGACCAGAATCTGCCTGGTTGCCCCTAATTCCTTTGCGACCAACCCGGCCGTTTCTTCAATCCGGGCACGCGATCGCAAGGCCACGTCAAAGCGCTCTTCAAAGAGGTCGACCTCTCGATCTACAGCATTCAACTCAAGCCGCACCTTCGGATACTTTTCCATGTACCCAGGCAGCAGGGGAGCTAAATAACTCTGCGCCATCACCTGAGGACAGCTCAACCGTACCAACCCGACGGGTTCCCGTCGAAGATGCTCCACGCTTTCATAGGCGGTATGCGCACCCTCGACAACGGGTTGGCTGAGCGTAAAGAAATGATGGCCGGCTTCGGTCAGCGAAACCTGGCGCGTTGTGCGATGTAACAGCCTGGCCCCCATTC
The DNA here is from genome assembly GCF_050280605.1 of Pseudomonas sp. NPDC089918. NCBI lineage: Bacteria > Pseudomonadati > Pseudomonadota > Gammaproteobacteria > Pseudomonadales > Pseudomonadaceae > Pseudomonas > Pseudomonas sp. NPDC089918. The sequence goes on from NZ_JBNNVP010000014.1 coordinate 5,238, forward strand.
GCAATTCAAGATCCGCGATATGACGACTGAGCAACGTTTTTTCAATGCCCGTTGCCCGTGCCGCTGCCGAGAAACCTCCATGTTTGACCACCAGTACGAAGTAATAAAGGTCATTAAGGTCTTTCATGCAGTGACGCTCTCCTGCGGGGGCCGTTGAGCAACCGTTAACGGCAAAGGCTGATGTAACCATCATTGATCAAACTGGATGCGGGATAAACTAGCTACAATTGAAATGACTGATCCACTGATGGAGCAATCAACATGGAACTTCTGAACGACATGGCGTTGTTCGTCGAGGTCGTCAAAGCCCACAGTTTTCGCAAAGCCGCAGAAGCGATGGCGATGCCGAATTCGACCTTGTCGCGACGCATCAGCGGGCTTGAAAAGGCCATTGGCTTGAGACTGTTAAATCGCACCACGCGCAAGATCGAATTGACCGAGGCGGGGCAGTTGTACTTTGACCGGTGCAAGCGAATCGTTGACGAGGCGCGGCTGGCGCACGAGCAGCTGGGTGAAATGCTCGCGCATCCAAGCGGCCTTTTGCGCGCGTCACTGCCGGTGGATTTCGCCAACATTTACCTGGCACCGCTCATTGCTGAATTCGCCCGACGGTACCCCGGCATCAGCTTTGAATTCGACCTCACGCCGCGCCAGGTCGACCTGGTCAGCGAACCCGTCGATGTGGTCATCCGCATGGGCGAACCGGCAGACTCGAATCTGATTGCACGCAAGCTGGCGAGCCTCTCTCGTCGTTTGTACGCCTCGCCTCGTTATCTGGAACTCAATGGAGAACCCAGCGATCCGTCCGAGCTGGTAAACCACGAATGCTTGCGCCTGCGAAAAGCTGGCAAGTGGCAGCTTTCCCATTCAGGCGAAGTGGTTGAGGTCGAGGTGGGAGGACGGTTTCAATTGAATAGCGTCGGGATGCTTCGGCGATTGGCGACACTGGATCTGGGGATAGCGCTGCTACCTGAAGGCATTGCCGCGGACGATCTGCGCACTGGCTTGCTGCAACCGGTACTGCCCCAATGGCAGGCCAATCCGATCCCGGTGTATGCCCTCACTGAAACCCGTCTTTTGCCTGCAAAAACTCAACGTTTCATTGAGTTTCTGCGTGAGCAACTTGAGCAGGCTTGACTGTCGGGTTCCGTCGAGTGCTGAGCCAATAAAGACCACCAATGGATGTTGCGCCGATCAACACAGGAACTGCCAGCCAATGGAAGAAGACCTGTGATGTGCCCGCGGTGGAGATAAACCAGGCGCCCAGCGTCGAGCCGACAATTGAACCGCAGCGGCCGAGGGCCATTGCCCAACTCACCCCGGTCACCCGGGCGGCGGTGGGGTACAAGGTGGCTGACACCAGGTTGAGTCCGTTTTGCGCACCGGCTACACCGAAGCCGATGAGAAATACCATGGCAGCCAATTGATAGGGATCCCCCATCAGATAGCCCGTGACGGCAATGACCACAGCCGTCACCGAGTACGAGAACGTCAGTACAGGGTAGGGGCCGACGCGATCCATCAGCAGGGCCATGAGAATGGCGCCGACAGTACCGCCCAGCGGCACCATGGCGCCAATACGCGAAGCGTAAGCGATATCGTAGCCGGCCTCTTTGAGCAGGGTCGGCAGCCAGCTGGTCAGCAGATAAAACACAAAGAGCGAGCAGAAGAAGGTCACCCACAGCAGCAATGTTCGGACCAATCGGCCGTCGATGAACAGGTGCGAGATCGGCGACCTGACCTGGGCCGGGCGCTCGTCATCGAGGATCGTTACACCGCTCCAGCTCTTTCGGGTGATGCGTTCGACCACCCGACGCAAGGCGTCGGCGTGCTTGCCCGAAGACGCCATAAACCGAACCGACTCAGGCATTAGCCAAGCCAACAGTGGCAGTAGCGCCAGCGGCATGACGCCACCGAGCACCAGCACAGAACGCCAGCCGAATGCAGGAATCATGTGTGCTGCGAGCATGCCGCCCAAGGCAAGACCCGCCGTGAAGCCACTCCAGCTCAAGGTCACCATGATCATGCGTCGGCGGGCGGGGGAGTATTCGGCGCTCAAGGCAATGCACGCCGGCATCGCACCACCCAGGCCGATGCCGGTGATGAAGCGCAGAATCGTAAGCGACTCGATCGATTGGGTGTAGGCGCTGGCCAGGGTGGCGAGACCAAACACCAGCACTGAAATCAGTAAAACGCTTTTGCGCCCGATGGCATCGGCGAATGGCCCCAGTATCAGGCTGCCGACCATCAGACCGAACAGCCCTGTCCCGAAAACCGGTGACAACTGGGCAGGCAACAGACCCCATTCTTCGCGCAGCGACGGGGCGATGTAACCAATGGCTGCGGTATCGAAACCATCCACCAGGACGATGAGGAAGCACAAGGCAAGGATGACGATCTGGTATGGCGAGATCTTCGCGCTGTCGATGATCTCGCCAATTCGGGCGTTGTCAGGGTTCATGCGGCTACCTTTTATTTTTTTTATCTGGACGTGATCGTCGCCAAGCGCTTTAAATAAAGGAAGCCAATTCTAATTATTCAAACTATCTGGTTTTGTTATACCAATGCGCACCGACCTCAACCTGCTCCGCGTCCTGCTAGCCGTTTATGAAACCGGCAATGTCACCTCGGCGGCGAAGCGGCTAGGCATGAGCCAGCCCGCAACCAGTGCGGCACTGGCTCGCCTGCGTCACTCACTGGGGGACCCACTGTTCATTCGCTCGGGTAACGTGATGGAGGCGACGCCACGGGCGCAAGGCATCATTGAGCGCACCCGCGAAGTGATCGAAATAATCGACCGGGACATCCTCAGCGGCCCGACCTTCGACCCTGCTACCAGCGACCAGGAGTTCGTCTTTTGCCTGAGCGAAGTGGGTGAAGTGGTCTTTCTACCTGCGCTATTCCAGAGCCTGCGCAGCGCGGCACCGAATACCCGCATTCGAACTGTCAGTCTGGCACCTGATGAGCTTGTGGAGAACCTGCATGAAGGCCGGGTCGATGCGGTGCTTGGCTATTTTCCCGACCTCACAACCCCCAACATCTATCAGCAGCGGTTGTTCTCTCATGACCTGGTTTGTCTGATCCGCCTCGATCACCCGCTGGCGGGGGAGCAACTGTCCCTGGAAGACTTCATCAGGCTGGAGCATCTGCAGGTACGTGATGGCAGTCGACGCCAGGAAATGTTCGAAGCCCACCTGACCAAAGCAGGTATCCACCGCAACATCGTGCTGCAGACTTCTCACTACATGAGTGTGCCATCGATCATCGAACGCTCCGATTTGATCGTGGTGTTGCCACGCACCGTCGCCAACATGTACACGCATAATCTGAACGTGCGAATGGTCGAGCCTCCCGTGGACATTCCACGCTACGACCTCAAGCAGTACTGGCATGCGCGTTTTCACGAAGCGCCGAGAAGTGTCTGGCTGCGGCGCTTGATTATGTCGGTATTCAATGGGTGACGTATCAGGTCAATCTGGAACGATTGACCTGGCAGAAGGGGCGAGAAAAACGCGTTTAGCAGAGTGTCAGGGCTTTTTTCACTTCATCGTCCAGACTATGTTGCCAAACCCAATCTAGGCGCTGTTCCAACGCGTCCTTCAATTTCCGGGAATCGCGACCAACGGTTGGGTTCTTGTATTCGTACAACTCACCGGCTTCCCAGGACGTGCGCTGAACGCGCGAGGCACGCTCGCGTCGGACCTCATCGTAGGCCGCCAGCAGTGCGGGTACATCCGCCGCTGAAGCCGCCTCGTTCGAAAGCAACTCTGCCAGGAAGTAAGCATCTTCGAGGCCCTGGCCTGCGCCAGCACCCTGGTGTGGCAGCATCGCGTGCGCCGCGTCGCCAATGAGTGCTACTCGCCCGTGGACATAAGTGGGTAACGGCTCCACATCGTGAAGGGCCCAAAGCGTCGGGTTTTCAATGCATTGAAGTAGCGTTTTTACGGCAAGCCCTGAGCTTTCAAAACTGTTCAGCATTTGCTCTTTCGAAGCCGCTTTCACCCATGGCATGTCGGCCGGCCAGGAGGGATGTTCGACATGGCGGTCGGACACAAAGGCAACGATGTTGATCAGACGCCCCTTTTTAACGGGAAACGTCAGGACGTGGGCGTCTTCGCTCAGGTACATCTGAGGCACGTTGAGTAAGTGCTCATCCAGTGCTGCCGCACGATAAGCATCACGGAGTACCGCCGTTTCCACCAATCCCCTGAACGCTGACGTGCCGGTGAAGCGCGGCTTTACGGCTGAATGGCCAGCAGCAGCAAGCAGGGGATTACGCAGGGCTGATTTGATTCCGTCTGCGGCAATGACAACGTCCGCTGGGTAGGAGCTGCCGTCGGAAAATTTCAGTGATACTTCGTTATTGTTTTCTTCATAGCCGACGACTTGCCTGCCCAACGACGCAATGCCTTGCGGTAGGCGCTTGGCCAACAGATCGATGAAGTCGGCGCGATGGACAGATGATTGCCCTACGCCCGGCGCAACGCTGGTACCTATCAGTGAGGCATCGTGCGCATGACGCCACTCGAACCAGACGTCCTGCCAGGGGGCAGAAGTGCTGTCGGCAATTTCATGGTAGTCCTCACCGATACCGAGCTGCTTGATAGCCTGTACAGCATTGGCGCCAAAAGAAACGCCGGCGCCGATTTCACCGAAAGCGGGGGCGACTTCAAACAGCTTGACGTGTGTCATTCCCTTTTTTATCAGGCCTAGTGCCAGGGCAGTCCCGGCAATTCCTCCACCCACGATGGCTACACGTAGCGCATGCTTGCGGTCCATTGAGTCACCTTTCTATTGTGATTATTGGTGGGCCATTTTTCGCAACTTTGATGCGCAGCGTCCAAGACTTTGTCCCTATGCAACATAGCCTCGCGGCTATACTAGGGAACCTCCCTGGTAGAAAGGCCGTCATGGATATCCGTCAAATCAAGCGTTTTATCGCGGTGGCAAGAACACGGAATTTCACCAAGGCAGCGCAGTCGCTGCACGTCGCGCAGCCGTCACTTAGCAAGCAGATCCATCTGCTCGAGGAAGAGTTGGGTTTTCAACTATTCCTTCGTGAGACACGCCCCATTCAGCTGACCCCGGCCGGTCAGCGATTCTATGAAGATGCCATAGCACTCGTTGGCAAATTCGAACAGATGACGGCAAATGCTCGTCAGACGGCCTTGGGCACACGTCAGACGATCACGATCGGTTTCGTTGCCTCGGCCTTGTATGGTGCCCTCCCGACGATTATTCGCCGTTTGCGAAGAGTTCGGCCGGACCTGGACGTGAAATGGGAGGAAATGACATCTGGTGAACAGATGGTTGCGCTACGGGAAAGGAAGATCGATGTAGGGTTTGGACGCATCCACACGGAGGCAGCCGAGGTCGATCGAATAGTGCTCAGAGAGGAGCGCCTTATGGCTGCCATAGCACCGGCCTTTGAGCTTGCTTCCATATCTACCCCTGTTTCACTAGCTGAACTGGGTGGCTGGCCGATCATTGTTTATCCCTCCCGATTCCATCCAAGCTTCGCTGATCAGGTGTTGAACATGATCAGAGCGAAGGGTGGCGAACCCTCGGAGGTACACGCAGTAGGCGATCTTCAGACAGCGTTAGGATTGGCGTCCGCGGAGTCGGGTTATTGCATCATTCCCGCCTCGGCTCGCCACCTCAGACGTGAGCTGGTTTATCGACTTGTAAGCGACAAAGAAGCGGTCTCACCGTTGATCATGAGTTACCGCCTTGATGATAACGATAGCGTCGTAGAACTCATCAAAGAGTTAACACGTACGTTGTACGCCGAAAAACCGGAGTGGTTAGAGCCGGAATATAATCGCATTTTGAATTTCTAACCCTGCCTGTCATTTCCCTTTTAGACCCTTTCACCGTGATTGGAGCGTGAGCGCAACAGTCCTTGGTGATTTTCGTGCCTAGTCAATAGGTAGTGGTCTACCTACAGTTCGGCAACTCATTAACCACCACGACTGATCGGGTGTGTTACTGCAAGATCTGTTCTTATAAAAACAAGCAAGAATAACGGAGTGCTTATGAGTCATCGTCTGCAGGGTAAAGTTTGCATTATTACAGGCACTGGCGGGTCAATGGGGCGCGCGGCTGCGTTAATGTTCGCGCTACAAGGCGCCAAAGTAGTGGGGTGTGACATCTATCATGAGGCGGCTCAGGAGACAGTTGATGCCGTGAAGTCCATGGGTGGGGAGATGGTCTCATTAAACAATTGTGACTTGACGGACCCCGCCAACTGCACCCGGCTAGTTGAATTGGCGGTGTCGGAGTTTGGGCGCGTCGATGTGTTATTCAATAATGCGGCGATGGCCTATTTTGGTTGGATTGATCAGATATCAAACGAGGACTGGCATCGAACAATCGATCAGGAACTGAATCTGGTTTTCCATCTCGTGCGTGCCGCCTGGCCGGAGTTAATCAAGTCCCCGGGTGCTTCCATCATTAACACAGCGTCGGTTTCGGCATGGTCGACCTACCGCATGCTCCCCGGAATCGCGCACAGCGCGGCCAAAGGAGCCGTGCTTTCCATGACTCGCCAACTGGCGCTGGAAGGCCGGGTCCATGGCTTGCGCGCCAACAGCATTTCCCCTGGGTTGATTGAGTCCAAGCAAACAATCCCGTTGCTGCAGGATCCCGAGTGGGCTGAAACGATGGTGGGCAAAGTGATGCTGGGGCGTTTGGGTAAGCCCGAAGAAGTTGCGGCCACTGCTTTATTCCTGGCCTCTGATGAAAGCTCTTTCATTACGGGTACTGATATTCGGGTCGATGGTGGTACCACTGCCTGGTAACTCTACCTGACATTAAGTTTGATTATTCAACTGGTCTGCCTGAAACAAGGAGGGGCTCTATTGCCTTGCAAATAATAAACACCCCTTAGAGGCAGGCCCTGTTGTTCTGTTTGTTCTGTTTGTTCGCATGAATCTTCGTAATCAAAATAATAATCCATACGAGATCATCCTTATGTTGCGCGTAAAAACTTTGCGGCTCAGCAAACGTTCTCCCTTGCTCTGCACGGCGGCCATGCTGCTGACGTGTGCCCAAACTCACGCTACCGAAAACAACGGAACTGCTTACCCACTTGGTCTTGACACCGTATTGGCTGGGCGAATGCCACCACCAGGGTTAACCACCTTTTTTTACAGTTCTGCTTACGAGTCGACTGAACTAAAGGGGGCCTATGGGCGCAGCATGGCCGGGATTGAGGACTTCAACCTCAGTTACCAGTCACTCGCGGTATGCCTGGACTACGTTTATTCCGACTACACCTTATGGGGCGCAACACTGGCCAGTCGTGCAGCCTTGCCCTACATAAAAGGGCAGGTGAGTTTTTATACCGAAACGCCCCAAGGGCGTGTCCGCAACAGTGGCAAGGATGAAGGCTTCGCCGATCTGGCGTTTACTCCACTGTTTCTGGGTTGGAGTTCTCCACGTTTCCATCAGATGCTGGGTGTGGATTTTTATGCACCCACCGCTTCGTATGACAAGGATCGGCTGTTCAATGTGGGAACCAACGTGTGGTCCTACTCGCCGTGGTACTCCTTCACGGCGAACCCGATAGACGAGGTGGAGATAAGCGCCAAGATTCTCTACATGATAAACGACAAAAATCGTGCGACTGATTACCGGTCGGGGCGCGAGATTAATGCTGACTATCATCTTGGCTACAGCTTGAACAAAAATTGGCAGGTTGGGGTCAGTGGGTATTTGTACAAGCAGGTGAGCGATGATGAGCGTCACGGTGAGTCGGTGTGGGAGGACGGCAATCGAGGTCAAGTCGTTGCTTATGGCCCTGTTGTGAAATATCAAACCCCCAAATTTGGCGTACTGATGAAGTGGCAGCATGAAACGCTTGTCGAAAACCGGGCCCGCGGCGAGCGACTCTGGCTCCAGGCGGTCGTGCGTTTTTAAGCCTGGTCTATTGGCCACATCTGCGAAGCAGGGGCGCCAGTCTTGGCCCTTGCGCCGTGATTGGTGCATCAGCACAACAGTCCTTGGTGATTTTCCTGTCTAGTCAGTCTCTGGTGCCTCATTTATGGTCTGGTGATTAGATCAATCAGGCGGGCTTTGGGATGCTGCAAAAGGAACACTTCAAAACGCTGAGCGGCTTCGGCTCCGTGCACGACGTACCCAAGCTGCCAACCGGTTTTACTGACGTCTTCGAAAGCTACGAGATCGCGGCCAACGGCGTGAAACTGCACGCCGTCATTGGCGGGCAGGGCAAGCCGTTGCTACTGCTTGGGGGCTGGCCGCAAAACTGGTTTGCGTGGCGTTACCTGATGCAGCCGCTGGCTCGCACGTTCACCGTGATCGCTGTCGATCCGCGGGGTGTCGGGCTCTCGGAAAAAGCGCAGGAGGGTTATGACTCAAGGACCTTGGCCCAAGACATGTTTGCGCTAATGGACGCCTTGGGGCATGAGTCTTTTGCCATGGCCGGCCATGACATCGGCATGTGGACCGGTTATGCCATGGCACACGATCAACCCGCCCGAATCGAGCGCATTGCGCTGGGCGAGGCGCTTATTCCAGGCTTATCGGACTCTCCGCCTTTGCTGCCTGAGCAGCGCTGGCTCAGTGATTTTCTCTGGCATTTCAACTTCAATCGGGCGCTGGGCATCAACGAGCAACTGGTCAGTGGTCGCGAAGAACTCTACTTCGGTCACCAGTTCGCGACGAAAGCAGGGTCGCCAGAGGCGGTACCTCGTTACGCGATCGACTTCTACATCGAACAACTCAAGCGCGATCCACAAGCCCTGCGGGCCAGCTTCGACTATTACCGCGCAATCGATCAGTCGATTCCACAGAACCAACAGCGCAAAGCAACGCGCCTGACCTTACCGGTGTTGGCATTTTCGGGTGCGCTTGCCTGTGGCGACAGCGTTGAAGCCGAGTTGCGCACGGTCGCATCGAATGTCGAATCCGTGGTCATTCCGGATTGCGGTCACTATCCGGCGGAAGAACACCCGGAGGCATTGCTGGCCGCGTTTGAGGCGTTTTTCGCACCCTATGCACGATGAGAACGATACCCCTAGTGCCAGAGGCTGCCGTCATGTCTTTTGTTATCGCCCAGCTTAGTCGCGCCAACCTCGGCGGCCATTTCCACGGTTACGGTCTGCGCACCGAACCAGCGTTGATCTCCCCCTTCATCGGGGTCGACCACTACTGGATGGATGCGCCGACCTTTGCGCCACACCAGCATGTCGGCATTTCGGCGGTGTCCTACCTGCTTCCCGATTCCGAGACAGGGATGGCCAACCGTGACTCGATCGGCACTCAGAATGTGATTCAACCGGGCGGTCTGCACTGGACCACCGCCGGCCGTGGCGTGGTGCACGAGGAGGTACCGGTCGAAACCGGCAAAAAGGTTCACGGACTGCAGATCTTCGTCGCTCTCGCTCCGTCGAACAGGGACATCGCTCCGTTCCCGCTGATACTCGAAGCGCAGGATGTGCCAGTCATGCAGGAGCCAGGTGCCAAGGTGCGGGTGCCGTTGGGGAGCTATCGTGAGATGCGCTCCCCGCTGAGTCCACCGACCGAGGTAACGATGCTCGACATCACTCTGGAGGAGGGTGCCGAGCTGAGTGTGTCTATTGCCGCAGGCCACTGCATGTTTGCCATGCCAATCGACGGCACGGTGGAGGTGGAGGCCCAGCGCTTCAATCGCGAGGACCTCAAGCTTCCGGTGTTCCCGGCGCAAGATACTCCACGCGAGGTCAAGTTGAGAGCCCCGCAGGGCAGTGCCAACGTCGTGCTGTTCAGCGGACCTCCGCTACCCTTTGTTTGAACCCAACGAAACGAGGATTTGTACTATGGCTGACGTACGATTCACTGCAGAGAACGCCGCGTTGTTGCTGATCGACCATCAGGTCGGCACGATGCAACTGATCAAAAACATCGACCGTGACTTTGCCGCCAAGCAGTCGATTGCGCTGGCCAAGATGGCGAAGATCCTCAACATGCCGGTCGTGATTACGTCCAGCCAGGAAGATCAAGCTCAAGGCCCGATTCTTCCGGAAATCGCCGCGGTGCTCCCGGAAGCGCACGCGGCACGGATCAAGCGTCCCGGTGTGGTAAATGCCTGGGAGTATGCCGACTTCCGCAATGCGGTACTTGCCACTGGGCGCAAGCATCTGATCATGGCCGGTGTGACCACTGACGTTTGTCTTATCTTTCCAGCCATCGATGCTGCGCTCGAAGGCTTCGCCGTGCAGGCCGTGCTGGATGCTTCGGGTTCGCCCAGCGATCTTTCCGAAGAGCTCGCTCGTCAACGAATGCACGATGCTGGCGTCGTGCTCACCGCCACCAATACGCTCATGGCAGAAATCGGGCAGGATTGGTCCACACCAAATGGACAGCAATTGATTGGCTTGTTGTTCACCGACGTATTCCCGGCCTTGGGTGCCGGCATCCAGTAAACCGCGATCTCATCGCGCTGCTCGAAGCGCATGACGCTTCGAGCAGCGGGGCTGTTCCCAGATCAGTTGGCTGCCGCATAGTGAACATATTCGGCACTGATCCGGTTTGAATGGCTGACCAACCCGCGGACGAAGGGTAATCGTGCTGCTTCATAACGGGCCAGCACGGCGGCAATAGGGTCGTCTGCGCCTCGGTCTGCGAGCATCCGGGCCAGCACCGCCGCATCTTCCACCCCAGTCAAAAAACCGCGCCCGGTCATCGGTGAAACGACGTGGGCAGCATCCCCGATGATGGCCAGTGCACCGCGTGCCAACCGCTGCGGCTTGTACTCGGTAATCGGAGCGCCGCTCAAAACATTCGCTGAGCGCACGCCGACAGTAACCGCCTCCGCCCACATCTCAGGCCAGACCTGAGGGACCTGAGCGACCAAGCCAGACCTCACGTCTTCATCGATCGTCCCGCGTCCGAGTGTGCCCACGATGTGGCCATCGACAGTCAGGCAACCAGTGCGACGGAGCAATGCCTCCTGATGTACATCGAACCATGCGAATGTGACTTGACGCTGACCTGGCTCCATCGAGCCGTCGCGACCTGGAAGTACCGCAGCAACCAGACGATATCCGCCCACGAACTCAATCCATAGGCCGCCGTCCGATGGCCAGGGGACGGGACGCGTCAGCGCTCGCTCCTCGACCAGTCCACGCCACACCAGATAACCGGCGTAGCGGGCAAGCGGTGCGTCGGGCGTGATTGTCTGGCGAACAATGCTGCGATATCCGTCCGCCCCGATCACCGCAGCGGCAACCCTCTGCGTTCCGTCGGCAAAGGAGAGTTGTGCCCGATCGCCAAGGTCTGTGACCGAGGTGACGGCGTTGCCTTCTTCGAGGACGATGCCGGGTGTTGCGACAGCCCGGTCCCGTAGCCAGCTGTAAAGCGCCGGCCAGGTCGTCAGTTCGCGATAGGCGGGTACCACGGGCAAGATGGGCGCAGCACGGGGATCATGGCCAACCGTCGCCGCGACCACATCGAGATCGATGCTCAGGCTGTCGCCACCGTGTACACGCCCGACGGAGCGCTCAACGACACGAACGGGCACGCCCCTGGCCGCGCACGCGAGCGCCAGCGTGAGGCCGGCAAGGGATCCGCCGACAATAGTGATTTCCGGGTAGGTGGCGTTCATCACGTATAAGCACTCATAGCGGTGAAAGTATTCCAGTTCATCTAAAGGTCTTCTGCGTGACTGAAATGATCAGTGCGATCGCCGCCACGCCGATCACGACCCAGAAATATTCCATGCTGGCGACCAGGGTCGATTGCTGCTGCAGCATTTGTGCGTGCATCGCCACTGAGATCTGATTCGCAGTGGTGGAGCCCACTTCGGATGACAGTGCTTGCGCCAGCTGTTGAGTCTGCTCCACATAGAGAGTGTCGCTGGCGCTGAAGTGCACGTTGAGGTTGTTGTATTGCAGGGTCGTACGCCATTGCAGAAACAGTGTGGCGGCCGTGGTGCCAATCGCCATGGCGATCTGTCCCATCATGTTTTTGATCTGATAGGCATGCGCGAACAGCTTCTCCTCTTGCATCACATCCCTAAAGGTCTGCATGGCCGCGGTCGACATCACCAACATCACAAAGCAGCCATTGAGAATCAATGCCGGCAGAATGTTCGACCACATGTTGGCGCTGGGCGTCAGCGAGGACAGCAGCCAGCCAAAGCCACCCAGCGCGATGAATCCCAGAATGAAGAACTTCTTCGGGGCGGGGTGCTTTGGAAGGAGAGTGGCCATGATGACCCAGGTGGCCAGGGTTCCGGTCAGTCCGATGGCCTGGAATGTACCGATGGTGTCCCAGGAGTAGCCCAGTCCCGTTTGCAGGAAGTACGGCAAGATGTAGTTATTGGCGCCCAGTACAACGTAGGCGTAGCAAAACAGCGCCACACCCTGGAGGTAACGAGGCTGCATCAAGTCCCGGACCTTCAGGAAGGGCTTGGCCTTGTTGTGTTCGGCGTGGAAGAAGGTGTACATCCCCAGTGCTGCCAAGAGTGCGCAACCGACGATGATGAAGGTGTCGTTGTAAAAGTCGTAGTAGGACCGCTGCAAAATGTAGAGCAGAAAGAAACTGCTGACCGACAACAACAGAATGCTTGCCAGGCTTGAGGGGGTTCGGTCCTCCTCGGGGATAGGGCTGGTAGGCAGAAAACGCACGCAAAGTGCTGCTGCAACCAGGGCGCCGGCGATCAATATCCAGAAGATGGCGTGCCAGGTATTTTCGGCCACCACCCACGACGAGATAAAAGGCGCCGCCGCCGTCCCGCCAGCGAGGCCGGTGGCAAATACTTTGATTCCGGTGAACCGGCCCGGGCCTGGGGGAATCAGGTTGATCATGAGGCGTGCCGACGTCATGAACGACGCCCCACCCAGGGCCATGACGACTCGGCCTACGGTGAAGCTGGTCAAATCACTGCTCACGCCACACACGAAAGCGCCCAGCACGAATACGCTGATTGAGCCGAGCATGAAATTGCGCCAGCCCAGGCGCTCCGTCAACCAATGCTGTTTTGAAATCACCACCACTGCGATACAGGCATACAGGGCGGCCACCAGGCTGAATTCTTCAGGGCTCGCCTCGATTTCGCCGCGAATCGGTGCATTGGCAAAAGCGATCATGCCCGCCTGTAAATATTCCAGCGCACAAAGCAAGCCCACAGTGAACAACAAGGCAGCGTGTTTTCTGTACATGATCCCCCCGTCAAAGTTTCAGGTTTTTGGGGTCATGGTCACTGCCCTCATTGGCACTGATCACGCGTTCCACCACTTCATTGGCATCCTGAAGTTCGTTCTTGAAAATCTCGGTGCTGTAGACCGGTTGCTGTGCACCGGTCTTGTTCAGGACAGGGCCATTGCGATCGGAGGTATCGACTGAAACCCGCATGGACAAACCCAGTCGCAAGGGGTTTTGTGCGATTTCCTGCGGCCGCAAGGCAATCCTTACCGGCACCCGTTGGGTCACTTTGATCCAGTTGCCCGTAGCGTTTTGGGCCGGCATCAAGGAGAAAGCACTGCCGGTACCGGCATCCAGGCCGATGATGGTTCCGTGGAAAATGACGCTGCGGCTGTAGGCATCCGCGCGCAGCTCAACGGGTTGGCCAATACGCAGATCTTCAATCTGCGATTCCTTGAAATTGGCATTGACCCAGACTTGATCAACCGGCACCACCGACATCAGTGCGACGCCCGGACTGATTTTTTGTCCGACCTGCACACTGCGTTTGGTGATCACGCCGGCAACCGGTGAATAGATCTGGGTGCGATGCAAGGCGATGTAGGCATCACGCAGGTTGCTTGCCGCGACCAGCACATCCGGGTGAGTGCGAAGCGTGGTGTCGTCGACCATCGCGCGCCGAATGGAGAGCGCGTGTTGGGTGCCATCAAGCCCTGCTATTGCGTTTTTGAGTACGTCGGCGGTGTGGCTGATCTCTTCACGAGATACGGCACCACTGTCGGCGAGTTGGTTGCGCCGACGCAAATCATCCCGAGCCTTGCGCACGTCGTTTCGACGCTGCTCGACTTCGGCCAGGAGTTGCTGGACCTGGTAGTATTCAGTGCGTGCCAGGCGTACTGCGCGAGCGAGGTTCGACTGGGCGCGCTCGTACTGAATTTCGGCGTCCACGGCGTTCAATGTGACCAACGGCGCGTTGCTATCGACATGATCGGTGTTGTCGCCGTTGATTGCCGTTACGGTACCGCTGACTTGGGAGGTCACCTGAACCACATTGCCGTCGACATAGGCATCGTCGGTGGATTCGCTATCCAGTTTCAGCAGGTAGGCAACGCACAAGGCAACGACCATAAGGACGATGGCCAGGATCAGCAGCAATGTGGGGCGGTGCGATGTTCGCTGTTGAGTGGTAGCGGCTGGGGAGGGCGTAGTTGTCGTCATAGCGTCATTTACCTGCCAGGGGAGGCGCGTTTTTCGGTCAACATTGAGTTAACGAGGTTGCAGCTTTCCGAACGCACCGCGCTGGTAGCCATCAATGGCTTCGGTCAGCGCAAGCTGAGAGGCGAGCGCCAGCGGTCCTTGCCAATACACGGGTTGATTCAACGGGACGCCAGAAAACAGCACGGCTTTGGCATTGCCCTGGGGGGCGCTCAACCTGACTGCGCGATCGTCACGCAGCGGAAGATTCACCGGCAGCGTGAGCTCGATGAGATTGAAGGGGAGGCCGTTGACCCACACTTCGCCGTCAATCGGCATCACGAACGCCACGTGACCTTCGGGGATCGGGACGCTGACTTCAGCGCCGTCCTCGAGCGAGATGTCCAGCACGGTCACTTCGGTGGGCACCGATAACGGCGACGACACCTCGGCGAAACGGCCCAGTGGCACGCGCACCTTGACCCCTGGCAACCGCACCACGGGCACATCCTGCGCTTCGAGACTGAGCGCAAACGGAGCGTCCGCTTGGCGCTCCTGCGCCAGGTTGATGAAAATCTGCAGCATGTGCACCGTCTTGCCCGGCTCGGCCGGCACCTCCTCGTGCACCACGCCTTTACCCGCCGCCGTCCAGTGCAGCCCACCGGGTTTAATCAGGTTGCGGTTGCCCAGCGCGTCGCGGTTATCAATTCCGGTCTCGGAATCAAGAAACAGATAGGACACGGCTGAGAAACCGGCATGTGGGTGCGGTGGAAACGTCGGCCCGCTGATCCAGGCATGATCGACCGCGAGAAACGGGTCGATAGGCTTGGCGAACTGATTTCCACGCAGGCTGAAGGCCCGGAACTGACTGCCGTGATTCATGCGCTGCAAACGTGCGACGGTCGTCATGGCAATCTCCTCAGGCGCTCTGTGCCGGGCTCATGGCCGGGTAATCGATATACCCTTGCGCGCCCGGTGCGTAGAACGTGTCCTTGTCCGGAGCATTAAGCTCGGCGCCTGTACGAAAGCGCTCAGGCAGATCGGGGTTGGCAAGGAAGGCACTACCAAACACGACAGCGTCGGCCCGCCCCTCGGCGATCAGGGTTTCGGCGGAGCGCTGATCGAGTCCGCCACCGATCAGGTAGCTGCCGTCGAACAGTGGACGCAGCAACGCGTGGTAGTCGACGCTGGCGCCAAACAGGGCAACGTGCAGATAAGCCAGATTCAGCCCGTGCAACTGTTCGACCAGCCAGGTGTAGGTTTCTTGCGGATTGGCATCGACGATGTCGTTGAAATTCATCTCAGGAGAGATCTTGAGACCCACCCGGTCACCACCGATTTCTGTCGAGATGGCAGCCAGCACGTCCAGTACAAAACGAACACGGTTTTCAACCGATCCACCGTACTCGTCCGTGCGCTGATTACTGCCCGTGGAGAGAAACTGTTCCGGCAGATACCCCGACGCGGCGTGCACCTCGACACCGTCGAAACCGGCCTCGATGGCCAGGCGCGCCGCTTGGCGATAGCCCTCGATGACCGCGGCAATCTCGACCACGCTGAGTGCATGGGGGGTGACGAAATCCTCAAGGCCCGTCGCGGTCCAGGTCTGGCCGGCGGGTTTGATCGCGGAGGGCGCCTGTGGCTGGGCGCCATTGGGTAGCAACGAAGGATGGGAAATGCGTCCGCAGTGCATCAACTGCATGAAGATCCTTCCGCCGCGAGCATGCACGGCCTCGGTGACTTGCTTCCACGCGGCGACCTGCTCGGCGGTTTCGATGCCTGGGGTGCGGACATAGCCCTTGCCCATCGCAACGGGGAACACGCCTTCACTGATGATCAGGCCGGCGCTGGCACGCTGTGCGTAGTAAGTCGCCACCAGTTCGCTTGGCACGCCGGCCTCATCGGAACGCGAACGAGTCATAGGGGCCATGACCATGCGGTTGGACAGGGTGTAGCGACTGATTTGGACTTGGGAAAAAAGAGAATTCATTGCGGTGCTCCTCAGTAATCGATGTAGCTATCATTGATCAATCCGAATCCGGGATAAACCTGGTTAAATTGAAATGACTGATCCACTGGTGGAGCAATGTCTGTAGCGGATTCCGCGATAGGGTCAGATAAAATTGAGTTGAAACTTCGATACCATCCCTTCAATGGGCGATGGGCATACCCCGGTAGCGTACCTTGGAATAATTCCCCTTTTGTTCTTGATACACCCGAAAGACAAGTCCAGAATCAAGTCCATTCCTACTTCAGGAATGAAAGAAACCCCTTTGATTTCAATGGGTCGGACGCCAGATGCGAGTCTCGTTTCCCGCTCCAAATATTGCGCTACAGAGCTCCACTGAATTCTGTAAGCGATTGAAATCAGGACCTTCGGGTCCTTTTTTCGTTCCGGCGGGAACCACTGAAATCCAGCACCATCCAGTGCGTTTAAGTCCAGGATTAAGTCCAGGATTCTGATGCGTACGGAGTCGGTTTGCTGCTGGAGCAGTTTGTGTACCGAGATGAGTGTCCGGCCCTGACTCTGTCAGGAGCTCGCGATGGCACTCTCAGAAGTGTCTATTCGGCACGCTCGAATCACTGGTATTGACTACACGCTCGGGCTGATGAATCGGTGGAGGAGATGGGGCTGGACCTGACCGAGCACAATGAGCGTGCCTACAACCATTAAGATCTGGTGCGGACAGCAAAACGCCGGCATGAGCCGGCGTTTTGCTTACTGGGTCTTATCGCAAAGCCTGACGGGCGAACTTAGCGAAACGCCGGTACCACCTGCTTGATGAACAGCTCCAGGGATTTTTTCTTCTCTGCGTGAGGCAGGCTGTTATCGCACCAGAAGCTGAACTCATCGACGCCCAGTTCCTGGTAGTACTTGATGCGCGGGATGATTTCCTCTGCCGTGCCGATCATGGCGGTCTTGTGCAGGCTCTCCAGTTCGAATTCCGGGCGAGCGGCGAATTTCTCTTCCGGGCTCGGCGCCAGGAAGCCGTTGACCGGCACTTCCTTGTTGCCGAACCAGGCATCGAAGGTACGGTAGAACTTCGAGATCGCCTTGGCCCCGACTTTCCAGCCCTCTGGGTCATCGGCCGCATGCACGTGGGTGTGACGCAGCACCATCAATTGCGGACGCGGTACGTCCGGGTTGTTGTCCAGGGCGGTCTGAAACTTGTTCTTCAGGTCGAGGACTTCTTCGTCGCCCTTCATCAGCGGCGTGACCATCACGTTGCAGCCGTTGGCCACGGCGAAGTTGTGCGAGTCCGGGTCGCGAGCGGCGATCCACATCGGCGGGTTGGGCTTCTGGATCGGCTTTGGCACGCTGGTGGAGGTGGGGAATTTCCAGATATCGCCGTCGTGGGCATAGTCGCCTTGCCACAGGGCGCGAACCACCGGGACCATCTCCCGCAGGGCCTGACCGCCTGAGGAAGCGGGCATGCCGCCGGCCATACGGTCGAATTCCACTTGGTAGGCGCCACGGGCCAGGCCGACTTCCATGCGACCGTTACTGATCACGTCCAACAATGCGCACTCGCCAGCTACCCGCAACGGATGCCAGAACGGCGCGATGATGGTGCCAGCGCCAAGGTGAATGGTGGTGGTCTTGGCGGCCAGATAGGCCAGCAATGGCATCGGGCTTGGCGAGATGGTGTATTCCATGGCGTGGTGTTCGCCGATCCAGACGGTGCTGAAACCACCGGCCTCGGCCATCAGGGTCAGTTCGGTCAGGTCTTCGAACAACTGGCGGTGGCTGACACTTTCGTCCCAACGTTCCATGTGCACGAACAGGGAAAACTTCATGACGCTTACCTCGGATCTTTGTTATTGACTGTCGGTTCAGGCGAGGACGGGCAGGGCGCCCATCTTGCCGTGGCAGTACACCAGCGGACCGGCGGTGTGCTGCGGCACTATCAGGTTCTTCACGGCGCCAACCATGATCGCGTGGTCGCCACCTTCATATTCACGCCATAACTCACATTCGATGACGGCCGTGGCGTTGGCCAGAATCGGATTGCCCAGCTCGCTCAACGTCCATTCGATCCCTTGAGCTTTGTCTTTGCCTTTACGGGCGAAGGCATAGGCTTCGCTTTGCTGGCCGCCAGAAAGCACGTGAATGGCAAAGCGTTTGTTCTTGATCAGTACCGGATAGGAATCGGAGCTGTAGTTGGGGCAGAACAGCACCAGGGCCGGGTCCATGGACAGCGAGCTGAACGCGCTGGCGGTGAGGCCGACGATTTGCCCCTCATCATCCAACGTGGTGATTACCGTCACACCGGACGGGAACGAGCCCATGACTTGTTTGTAGATGGCGGCATCGATCATTGGAGGGTCCTCGGGCGCTGCGGCATGGTTTTTATGGATTTGTAGGTCTGATGGTATACCGTAATACATAGTTTGCAAGGGCTTTTTATCTTTGCCGATAAACGCATCCTTAGGCGATAAGGCTCAATATTTCCGGGGCTTGTAGCGCAAGGTTGAGAGCCGGAAGCCCTGGATAAGCGGATCAGTTTGCCTTTCAAGCAACGGATCAGTCTTGTGAAAATATTGGAATACCATAATATGGTGCGCATCTGAGGGGTTGCCAAAGAGCGCCCCCGGTTTGGCTTCATACAAATATAAGATCAGACAAACTCGAGTTCATGCACATGTCCCAGATGTCCCGGCAAGACCCGTTGATCGAGAATCACACGGTCGATTACGTCCCACTCGCGGAACGCCATGGGAAGGCCCGCGATCTGTTCACTCTATGGTTCAGCACCAACATCGCACCGTTGCCGATCGTGACCGGCGCGATGGTGGTTCAGGTATTTCACCTTGACCTGTTCTGGGGGCTGCTGGCGATTGTCCTCGGGCATATGGTCGGCGGTTTGGTGATTGCCCTCGCATCGGCCCAGGGGCCGCGCATGGGTATTCCGCAAATGGTGCAGAGCCGTGGTCAGTTCGGCCGTTATGGTGCGCTGCTGATCGTGTTCTTCGCTGCGCTGATCTACATCGGTTTTTTCATCTCCAACATCGTGCTGGCCGGCAAATCGATAGTCGGCATCGCGCCTTCGGTTCCGGTGCCGGCGAGCATCATCATCGGCGCCCTCAGCGCTACCGCAATTGGAGTGATCGGTTACCGCTTTATTCATACTCTCAATCGCATCGGCACCTGGGTCATGGGCAGCGCCTTGCTCGCCGGTTTCCTTTATATCTTCGCCCATGAATTGCCGGCAGACTTTTTCAGTCGCGGCGGTTTTAACCTGGCCGGCTGGCTGGCCACGGTGTCGCTGGGGATCATCTGGCAGATCAGCTTCTCGCCTTATGTGTCGGACTACTCCCGTTACCTGCCGGCGGATATCGGTATTGCCAAGCCCTTTTGGGCCACTTACCTGGGCGCGACCCTGGGCACCATTCTGTCGTTTACCTTCGGCGCAGTGGCGGTGCTGGCAACGCCGGAAGGCACTGAAGCGATGGATGCGGTGAAGCAGTCCACCGGCTGGCTGGGGCCGATTCTGATGGTGCTGTTCTTGCTCAATATCATCAGCCACAACGCCTTGAATCTGTATGGCGCGGTGCTGTCGATCATCACCTCGATCCAGACCTTTGCCAGCCAGTGGACGCCGAGCATCAAGCTGCGGGTGGTGTTGTCGAGTGTGGTGCTGGCGGGCTGTTGCCTGGTGGCGCTGGGGGCTTCGGCGGACTTCATCTCACAGTTCATCGGCTTGATTCTGGCGTTGTTGCTGGTGCTGGTGCCTTGGGCTTCGATCAACCTGATCGATTTCTATCTGATCAAGGGCGGACACTACGACATCGCGTCGATCTTCCGGGCTGACGGAGGGATCTATGGGCGTTTCAATCTGCATGCGATCACTGCGTATTTCATCGGGATTATCGTGCAGTTGCCGTTTGCCAATACCTCGTTGTATGTCGGGCCGTATGCCAATCTCATCGAAGGGGCTGACCTTTCCTGGCTGGTGGGATTGGTGGTGACTTGCCCACTTTATTATTGCTTGGCTACGCGCGGGCAGGCTGAGCAGAGCAGGGCTGCCAGGCTTGGTTATGTTGACTGATTAAAACCTGTCTTGCGTTCGAAAATGCCCGGTTCTGCCGGGTATTTTTTTGTAATGGCGTGGGCATATCCGTTGCTGCGCTCGACCTGTTGAGTGGTGAAAAGCGAAAGCTGTGCGCAGATCTATGTGGGAGCTGGCTTGTCGGGTCGCCGCATCGCTGCGATGGCGGCCTGTCAGCCGACCAATCTTCCCCGGTCCCCAGTCCAACTGTGAGGGCAATCCTGCTCGCGAAGCTGTTGATCTTGCTGTTGCTTCGGCTATTGATCTTGATCTTGATCTGCTGCCCCTTTCCCCAGAGACCGAACGCAGGCATTGCGCAGGGGCTCCGCGGCAGGGATGCCGCGGTAGCCGCCCCCGGCCATGGATGGCCGATGGCGGCGGGCCCCCGGTCCATACAGGCTTTTCCAAAGTGACTCGCTGCAAGAGTGAAACCGTCAGCCGCCGTTACCGCAGAAACGGATATGTACCCCAACCCCAACCCGCCATTACCTCAGAAATGGATATGCCCACCCAATCAAAGAACAAAAAAAAGGCCACCACAACCCGACGTTGCGGCGACCCGAGGGTGACAAATAACGTGCGGCCCACTGGTATGGGCCGGGGATCAATGCGCGCCAGCGGCCTTGTTCAGATCGCTTTCAGCCCATTCGGTGTACACACATGCATCCGCGGTGGCCCAGCGCACGCGCACCGGATCGCCGGCCTTGAGCGGCATGCCGGCGGCGGAGAGGGCCTTGACGGTCATCGACGTGCCGCCCGAGGTCACCACGCTGCAAGTCTGGCTTTCACCAAGAAACAGCACTTCCACGACCTTGGCCGAGACTTCGTTCCAGCCCGCCGCCAACGGTTCCTGGGCGGCTTGCTCGACGCTCAGCGCCAACGCTTTTTCCGGCCGCACCATCAGCAGCACATCCTGATTGGTTTGCAACCCGGCGGTCAGGCGAATCGACAGCCACTGACCTTCAAACGAAGCCACCGCATTGCCCTGGGCCTTGAGCTTGAGGAAGTTGGAGTTGCCCAGGAACGAAGCAACAAAGGCATTCGGCGGGTTCTGATACAGGTCAAAACCGCTGCCCAGACCGACGATCTTGCCGTGGCTGAAAATCGCGATGCGCTGAGACAGGCGCATGGCTTCTTCCTGGTCGTGGGTCACGTAGATGATGGTGATGCCGAGGCGCCGATGCAGCTGACGCAGTTCGTCCTGCAAGTCTTCACGGAGTTTTTTGTCCAAAGCGCCCAGCGGTTCGTCCATCAACAGAATGCGTGGTTCATAAACCAGCGCCCTAGCGATCGCCACACGTTGCTGCTGACCACCGGAAAGTTGTGAAGGGCGGCGATGGGCGAATTGCTCAAGCTGCACCAGTTTAAGCATGGCGTCGACCCGGCGCTCGCGCTCGCTGGCGGCCAGTTTGCGGATGGCCAGGGGGAACGCGATGTTCTCGCGCACCGACAAATGCGGGAACAGCGAATAACGCTGGAACACCATACCGATGTCGCGTTTGTGCGGCGGCACGTTGACCAGCGACTGGCCATTGACCTGGATCTCGCCGCTGCTCGGGGTTTCGAAGCCGGCGAGCATCGACAAGGTCGTGCTTTTGCCGGAGCCGCTGGAGCCGAGGAAGGTCAGGAATTCACCGTCCTTGATGTCCAGCGAGATGTCGTCCACGGCGGCGAAGTCGCCGTAGTATTTGTTCAGGTTGCGCAGGCTGACCAGGGGCTTGTCGTTCTGCTGTGCGGAATCTTTGATCACGGCACTCATGTCGTACTCCAGGCGCTCAAGCGCTGATTTGATTACGCCGGCGAACGGCGGCGGCGATGACCATGACCAATACCGAGAGGCCGATCAGCAGCGTCGAAGCGACGGCGATCACGGGCGTCAGGTCCTGGCGCAGAGTGGTCCACATTTTTACCGGCAGGGTTTGCAGGGTCGGGCTGGCCATCATCACGCTCAGCACCACCTCGTCCCACGACACCAGAAAGGCGAACAGCGCACCGGCGACCATGCCCGGACGAATCGCCGGAAAGGTCACCTTGAACACTGCTTGCAGTCGCGAGGCGCCGCAGATCACCGCGGCATCTTCGATCGACTGATCGAACAGCTTCAATGAGTTGATGATCGAGATGATGGTGAACGGCAGCGCCACGATGACGTGGCTGACCACGAAAGCGAACATCGTTCCGGTGTAGCCGAGTTTGAGAAACAGCGCGTACACCGCCACGGCGATGATCACCAGCGGCACGATCATCGGCAGGGTGAACAGACCGTAGAGCATTTCCCTTCCTGGAAAGCGCCCGCGCACCAAGGCAAAAGCGGTTGGCAAACCCAGGGCTACAGCGCAGATCGTGGTCAGCACCGCGACCTTGAGGCTGGCCATGGCGGCGTTCATCCAATCGGGATTGGAGAAGAACTGGCCGTACCATTTCAGCGTCCAGCCCGGCGGCGGAAACACCAGCCACTGAGAGGAGCCGAAGGACAGCAGCACGATGAACACGATCGGCAACAGCAGGAACAGCGCGATCAGCCCCGTGGTGAAATACAGGCCGAAACGCATGCGCCGGCTCATGGCATTGGGGGTCAGGAGCATGACGGCTTACCTCGCATTGCTGGCGCCAACCGGGGATTCCGGCTGGAGCTTCAGGTAGAAGTAGAACAACACCAGCGTGATCACGATCAGCAAGGCTGCACCGGCGCTGGCCAGTCCCCAGTTGAGGAACGACTGCACCTGCTGAATGATGAATTCCGGCAGCATCATGTTCTGCGCGCCGCCCAGCAGTGCCGGGGTCACGTAGTAACCGAGGGACATCACAAACACCATCAGACCACCGGAGAACAGCCCCGGCCGACACAGCGGCAGGAACACCCGGAAGAAGTTGGTCCAGGGGCTGGCGCCGCAAATCGAACCGGCCTGCAGAATCATCGGGTCGATGGCCTGCATGGTTGCCTGCAACGGCAGCACGATGAACGGGATCATGATGTAACTCATGCCGATCACCACGCCGGTCAGGTTGTGCACCATTTCCAGTGGCTGATCGATGATGCCCATGGCCATCAGTGCCTTGTTGATCACCCCGGATGCCTGCAACAGCACCAGCCAGGAGTAGGTCCGCGCCAGCAGGCTGGTCCACATCGACAGCAGCACAATATTGAGGACCCACCGGCCCCAGCCACGAGGCACCAGGGTGATTGCCCACGCCAGAGGAAAGCCCAGCAGCAGACTGAACAATGTCACCAGCCCGGCCACCGAGAAGGTGTTGATCAACACCCGCGCATAAGCCGAGTTGGCGAATAGTTGTTCATAGTTACCCAGGCCCGGTACCGGTTCCAGTACGCCCCGCAGCAGCAGACCAATCAGCGGCGCCAGAAAGAACAGGCCTAGAAACAGCAGGGCGGGGATCAGGTTGCTCGAACCGCGCCAGCGCTGTGCCAGGGAAGGGGATTGGTTCATTACAGCCGCCTTGCCGAGAACCGCCCCGGCAGCGCCAGTTGCGCTCCCGGTCGGAGTAGGTTGACGGGACGCTGTTGCCGTCATTTTCATTTGACCAGCCATTCGTTCCACCGTGTCGCGATGGCCGGACCGTTCTTGGCCCAGTACGCGAAATCAAGAGTGATCTGATCCTTAGCGTAGGCAGTCGGCAGGTTAGGGGCGAGCACCGGATCCAGGCGCGCTACGCTGTCGACGTTGACCGGCGCATAGGCGGTCAGGTTGGAGAAGTCAGCTTGTCCTTTGGCGCTGCTTGCGTTGGCCAAAAATTTCATGGCTGCAGCCTTGTTTTTCGAGCCTTTTGGGATGACCAGAATGTCGGCCATGACCAGGTTCTGTTTCCAGCTCACGCCCACCGGTGCGCCATCCTGTTGCAGGGCGTAGATGCGACCGTTCCAGAACTGCCCGAGGCTCGCTTCACCCGAGGCCAGCAACTGTTGGGACTGCGCGCCGCCGCCCCACCAGACGATGTCTTTCTTGATGGTGTCGAGTTTCTTGAAGGCGCGATCCAGGTCCAGCGGATAGAGCTTGTCGGCGGCAACGCCATCGGCCAGCAGGGCCAGTTCGAGCACGCCAGGGCTTGGCCATTTGTAGAGGGCGCGTTTACCAGGGTAGGTCTTGGTGTCGAACAGCGCGGACCAATCCTGGGGTTTGCCGGCGCCGAGCTTGCCTTCGTTGTAACCGAGGACGAAGGAGAAGTAGAACGAGCCGACACCATGGTCAGAGACGAAACGCGGGTCGATTTTGTCGCGCTGGATCACCGAGAAGTCGAGGGGTTCGAGCAAGCCTTCAGCCGCCGCGCGCAAGGCAAAATCTGCCTCGACGTCGACCACGTCCCATTGCACGTTACCGCTTTCGACCATGGCTTTGAGTTTGCCATAGTCGGTAGGACCATCCTGGACCACGGTGATGCCGCTGGCCTTGCTGAACGGATCGGCCCAGGCCTGCTTCTGTGCATCCTGGGTGCTGCCGCCCCAGCTGACGAAGTTGACGCTTTCAGCCGCCATCAGCGCCTGACTGGTCATGCTCAACAAACCCGCAAAAAACATTGCGGTTACACCTTTGTTCAACACCATTTTTACGCCCTCATTTGTTGTGTTTGTGAGCGGGCTGTTGATGCCCGCCTATCGGGAGCAGTAGGTCCATCTGGTCGATTACGATCGTCCGGTCTATGGAATATCATATTATGGTATTCCAAACTTTGTGCAAGCACTTTGCCTTACCGGCTATCAGCCAAAAGCGGTTTTTTTGCCGTCAGGTCACCCAATAGTGCCTGCGCGGGTAAAGGGACCATCCCCGGACTCATTCGGTGAACGGGATGCTCTCGACCACTTCCAGGTCATAACCGGTCAAGCCTGCGTATTTCAGTGGCGGGCCGAGATGACGCAACTTGCCCACGCCGAGATCCTGCAGAATCTGCGCCCCGGTCCCTACTTCAGAATAGATGCGTGATTGCGATCGGCTGAATTGCCGTGGCGGCTGAGTGAGTTGGGGCACGCGTTCCAGCAGCGCTTGCGACGACTCATGGTTGGCCAACACGACCACCACGCCGCGACCTTCTTCAGCCACCCGTTGCAGCGCGGCCCACAACGTCCAATTGGACGGGCCGCTGTACTGCGCGCCGACCAGATCGCGCAGCGGATCGATCATATGCACCCGGACCAGGATGGGATCTTCCCGACGAATGTCACCCATGACCATCGCCATGTGCACGCCACCTTCGATACGGTCCTCAAAGGTGATCAGCCGGAAAGTCCCATGCACCGTCGGCAATTCGCGTTCGCCGATGCGCACTACGGTGTGTTCGGTGCTGAGCCGGTAGTGGATCAGATCGGCGATGGTGCCGATCTTGATTCCATGTTTGCGTGCGAAGACTTCCAGGTCGGGGCGGCGAGCCATGGTGCCGTCGTCATTCATCACCTCGACGATCACCGAAGCGGGAGTAAAGCCGGCCAGGCGGGCGAGGTCGCAACCGGCTTCGGTGTGACCGGCACGGGTCAGGACGCCCCCTTCCTTGGCGCGTAGCGGGAAGATATGGCCGGGCTGCACAATGTCCGTGGGACCTGCATTGGCAGCGACGGCGGCGGCAACGGTACACGCCCGATCGGCGGCGGAAATACCGGTGGTCACGCCCACGGCGGCTTCGATGGATACCGTGAACGCGGTGCTGAACACACTGCCATTGCTCGGCACCATCTGCTCCAGACCGAGGCGCTGACAGTGTTCGTCGGTCAGGGTCAGGCAGATCAGGCCCCGGGCTTCGCGGGCCATGAAGCTGATAGCCTCGGCGGTGCAGCGGTCGGCGGCGAGCAGCAGATCGCCTTCGTTTTCCCGGTCCTCGTCATCGACCAGCAGCACCATCTTGCCTTGCCGGTAGTCTTCGATGATTTCTTCGATGCTGTTGAAGGCCATGCTGGAACTCTCAGTGTTGGGTGGGTATATTTATTGGTATACCATAATACGAAATTAGGCGAGAGGTCACTATGAAGGCGTACTGGATTGCTCACGTGGATGTCACCGACCCCGATCAATACAGCCAATACACCCAGCGGGCACCGGCGGCCTTCGCGTTATATGGCGGGCGAATGCTGGCCAGGGGCGGGCGCAGCGAAGCGATGGAAGGTCGCCGCACGCCGCAACGCAGCGTGGTCATCGAATTCGACTCTTACGAGCAGGCTCTGGCCTGTTACCACAGCGAGCAATATCAAGAGGCGAAACGGCACCGCGAGGGTGTGGCTCGGGCCGAAGTGATCATTGTCGAAGGCGTGGCGCCCTAGGGGATATCAGCGGATGAAGTGAATTTTTCCGCTGTCGTCATTGCCAATATAGATGCCGTAGACCCCGGCCTGACGTTCCTCGATATAGCGTTCGAGGATCTGCCGGATCGCCGGGTAATAGATGCTGTCCCAAGGAATGTCCTCGGGCGCGAAGAATTTGTAGTCCAGGGTTTCCGGCCCGTACTGGCCGGTGATCTCCAGCGCGATGGCGCGGAAGATGATGTACACCTCACTGATCTTCGGCACGCTGAAGATCGAGTAGGGCGAGAGGATTTCCGCGCGCACGCCGCTTTCTTCCCAGACTTCGCGCAGCGCTGCCTGCTCGGTGGTCTCACCGGCTTCCATGAAGCCGGCCGGCAGCGTCCAGGTGCCAGGGCGCGGCGGGATCGCGCGTTGGCACAGCAGGTACTTGCCGTCTTGCTCGATGATGCAGCCGGCGATGATTTTCGGATTGATGTAATGGATGTAGCCGCAACCGCTGCACATCAGGCGCTCGTGCGTATCGCCCGGCGGCAGCTGGTGACTGAGGTCACCGCCGCCGCACTTTGGACAAAAGCTCGGGCTGAACATGGTTAGCGACCTATGCGAGGTTCTTTGAGCGCGATGGGCAGGGTGATCTCGGGGATTTTTCCGGTCTCTTCCTGTTTGCGCTTGAGGTAATCGAGTGCAACGGTTGCGGCGGCGCGCACGTGGTCGACGCAAGCCTGGTGGGCGGCCAGCGGATCGCCACTCTTGATCGCCTCGACCATGCGTTCCATTTCCTGATTGCTCACGCCACGGCGATTTTCCTGGGACACCGAAGTCGCCCGCAGGTAGCTGATCCGTGCCTGCAACTGACGCAGCTGAGTGGCGGCCACATGATTGCCGGAGCCTTCGAGCAGCACGTCGTAGAAACCTTGAACCGAATCGATCACCTGTTGCAGTTCACCTTCCTTGAGGGCCTTGCGGTTTTCCTCGAGGGCTTTTTCCAGGGCCTTGATGTCCTTGGCCTTGGCACGCAGGGTGAACAATTGGACGATCAGTCCTTCGAGCACACAACGCAGCTCATAGATATCCACGGCATCGGCCAGGGTAATGATCGCGACCCGTGGACCCTTGGCGTCGGCGAATTCCACCAGGCCTTCGGATTCCAGGTGACGCAAGGCTTCGCGTACGGACGTGCGGCTGACGCCCAGGCGATCGCACAGATCGCGTTCGACCAGACGATCTCCCGGCAAGAGCTGGAAGTTCATGATGGCGCTTCGCAGTTTATCCAGCACGATTTCGCGCAGGGTAACGGGGTTGCGATTGACCTTGAAGCTGTCGTCGAGTGGCAGGCGTTTCATGGGGTCCGCTCTGAGTGTGGCTGTCCATGCAAAAAGAGCGCTTCGATCCAGGATCATCGTGCTCAGGTCATCAAAAACAGCCAAGGGTTAACTGGAGGCCTCGGCATCGGCTTCGGCGAAGGCTTCACGGGCGAGCCGGAAACTGTCTACGGCAGCGGGGACACCGCAATAAATACCGACCTGAAGCAAAATTTCGCGTATTTGTTCACGACTCAGGCCGTTACGCAAGGCGCCGCGTACATGCAACTTGAGTTCGTGCGGCCGGTTGAGGGCCGAAATCATCGCCAAGTTTATCATGCTGCGCTCTTTAAGCGACAAACCCTCACGGCCCCAGACGTGGCCCCAGCAGTACTCGGTGACCATCTCCTGAAGAGGCCGGGTGAAGTCGTCGGCGTTCTCGATGGAGCGGTTCACGTAGGCTTCGCCCAGCACCTGGGTGCGGATTTTCAGGCCTTGTTCATACTTTTCATTGCTCATCGCTGTGTGCTCCCAAAATCGTCGAGCCCGCCCATCAGGGTGTATTTGAGCTCCAGATAATCTTCGATGCCGTACTTGGACCCTTCGCGGCCGAGCCCCGAGGATTTGATCCCGCCAAAGGGCGCAACTTCGGTGGAAATCAGCCCTTCGTTGATCCCGACCATGCCGTACTCCAGCGCTTCGCTCATGCGCCAGGCCCGGCCCAGATCACGGGTGTAGCAGTACGCCGCGAGGCCGAATTCGGTGTCATTGGCCAAGTGCACAGCCTCGGCTTCGGTGTCGAAGCGGAACACCGCAGCCAGCGGGCCGAAGGTTTCCTCTTGAGCGACTTTCATGTCACCGGTCACACCGGCCAACACGGTTGGCTGGAAGAAGCCGTGCCCCAGTGCATGACGTTCACCACCGCAAAGCAGTCGGGCGCCTTGGGAGAGGGCGTCCTGAACGTGGTCTTCGACTTTGGCCACCGCGCGTTCGTTAATCAGCGGACCTTGAGCGACACCTGCCTCGAAACCACTGCCGATGTTCAGTTGCGCCACGCGCTCGGCCAGTCGCGTGGCAAAAGCATCATGAATGCCGCTCTGCACCAGGAAGCGATTGGCACAGACACAGGTTTGCCCGGCATTGCGGAACTTGGCGATCAGCGCACCTTCTACGGCGCGCTCCAGATCAGCATCGTCGAACACGATGAAGGGTGCGTTGCCCCCCAGTTCCAGTGAGACTTTTTTCAGCGTTGGCGCGCACTGGGCCATGAGCAGTTTGCCGATGGCGGTGGAGCCGGTGAATGACAGTTTGCGCACCAGCGGACTGGCGGTCAGCTCACCGCCGATGGCCACGGCGTCGCCAGTGATCACATTGAAAATGCCCGGTGGAATCCCGGCCTGTTCCGCCAACGCGGCCATGGCCAGGGCCGAGAATGGGGTTTCCGGTGCCGGTTTGACGATGCAAGGGCAACCGGCTGCCAGCGCCGGGCCGGCCTTGCGGGTGATCATCGCCGCCGGAAAATTCCACGGGGTGATGGCCGCGACCACGCCGATCGGTTCCTTGCTGACCACGATGCGCGCATCGCCTTTGTGACTGGGAATGGTGTCGCCGTAGATGCGCTTGGCTTCTTCAGCGAACCACTCGATGAAACTCGCGGCGTAGAGGATTTCACCCTTGGCTTCGGCCAGGGGCTTGCCTTGTTCCAGTGTGAGGATTTCTGCCAGGGCGTCGGCGTGCTCCAGCATCAGGGCGTGCCAGCGCTTGAGCGTCTGGCTGCGCTCTTTGGCGGTCAGTGCTCGCCAGGCCGGCCAGGCTTTGTTGGCGGCGGCAATGGCTTGACGAGCTTCTGCGGCACCAAGATTCGGCACCTGGCCGATCAGCTCACCGGTGGCCGGGTTGAGAATGTCCTGACAGGCGCCATCCGGCGCATCCAGCCACTGGCCATTGATATAGGCCTGCTGGCGGAACAGTTGCAAGGCTGCTGGGCTCATACCGGCTCCCATAATAGAAATTTAAAAAGGGCCGCACCGGGGGGTGGTTAGACGCAGCCCAAATGTAGACGTCAGGCCAGGGTGGGCAGCGGGCCCAGCTTGCCTTTGTGATAGATCATCGGCGTGACCGGCTGCTCGGGTAGAATCAGGTTCTTCACCGCGCCGACGATGATCGCGTGATCGCCGCCGTCGTATTCACGCCACAGTTCGCACTCGATGATCGCCGTGGCTTTGCGCAGCAGAGGGTTGCCCAGCTCGCTGAGGTGCCAGTCGATGCCTTTGGCCTTGTCCTTGCCTTTGCCCGCAAACGCATAGGCTTCGGCAGTCTGGTCGGCCGATAGCAGATGAATCGCGAACTGCTTGCTGTCACGCAGGATCGGGTACGTGTCGGAGGCATAGTTGGGGCAGAACAGCACCAGTGCCGGATCAATCGACAGCGCACTGAAGGCACTGGCGGTGATGCCGACGATGCCGCCGTCCGGGTCCAGGGTGGTGACCACCGTGACCCCGGATGGGAACGAGCTCATGACGTCTTTGTAAATGCCGGGTTCGATCATGTCGGCGGTCTCCTAGCGCATCACGAAGGGATCAGGCATGGGTGCCTGAGAGAGGTTGATCCACACCGTTTTCAGCTCGGTGTAGGCCAGCACCGAATCGATGCCGCTCTCGCGTCCATAGCCGCTGTTCTTGAAGCCGCCGATCGGCGCCATGGCCGAGACAGCGCGGTAGGTGTTGACCCAGATAATCCCCGAGCGAACGTCCCGGGCCAGGCGATGAGCACGCCCCAGGTCGCGAGTCCAGATGCCGGCGGCGAGACCAAACTGCGAGTCGTTGGCAATCGCCAGCGCTTCGGCCTCATCTTTGAAACGGATGACCGAGGCCACTGGACCGAAGACTTCCTCCTGCATGATCTTCATCGAATTGCGGTCGCATTCGAACAGGGTCGGCTCATAGAACCAGCCATCACCCAGATTCTCCGGACGCTTGCCGCCCAGACGCAGGCGCGCACCCTCGGCCAGGGCATCGGCCACCAGGCCTTCGACCACGGCCAATTGTTGCGCGGTGGCCATGGGGCCCATTTCGCTGCTGTCTTCCTGCGGGTTGCCAATGCGGATGCGCTTGGCGCGCTCGACCAGACGATCGACGAACTCATCGTAGATTTCGTCCTGCACCAACAACCGCGAGCCGGAAACGCAGCTCTGGCCTGATGCCGCATAGATCCCGGCAATCGCACCATTGATCGCACTGTCGAGGTCAGCGTCGGCAAAGATAATGTTCGGTGATTTGCCGCCCAGTTCCAGCGACAATTTGGCGAAGTTTTCAGCGCTGCTGCGCACCACATGCCGCGCCGTGGCAGCGCCGCCGGTGAAGGCAATTTTGCGCACCAGCGGATGGCGGGTGAGGGCGGCGCCGGTGCTTGGGCCGTAACCGGTGACGACGTTGACCACCCCCGGCGGAATCCCGGCTTCCAGCGCCAGGCGAGCCAACTCCAGAATGGTTGCCGAAGCGTGCTCGGACGGTTTGATGACAATGGTATTGCCGGCCGCAAGGGCAGGGGCCAGTTTGATCGCCGTCAGGTACAGCGGGCTGTTCCAGGGAATGATCGCCGCGACCACACCCATGGCTTCGTGCACGGTGTAGGCAAACAGGTCCGGCTTGTCCAGCGGCAAGGTGCCGCCTTCGAGCTTGTCGGCCAGGCCCGCGGTGTAGTGGAAAAACTCCGGCAGGTAGCTGACCTGACCGCGGGTTTCGCGAATCAGCTTGCCGTTATCGCGGCTTTCCAGCTGCGCCAGTTGTTCTTTGTTCTCAGCGATCAGGTCGCCGAGGCGGCGCAGCAGTTTGCCCCGGGCGGTGGCGGTCAGGCCGCGCCAGGCCGGGCTGTCGAACGCCGTCTGCGCAGCCTGCACGGCGCGCTCGACATCGCCTTCGTCGGCATCGGGCAATTCAGCCCAGGCTTGAGCCAGGGCCGGGTTCAAACTTTCAAAGGTCTTGCCGGAGAGGGCATCGACCCATTCACCGCCGATGCACATCTGGAAGCGTGCGAGTGTCATGCAACGATCCCCTTTATTTGGTTTTGTCGGGCGTTTGCCGTGTCGAGAAACTCCAGCAACAGCTGGTTGACCAGGCGCGGCGATTCTACGGGCATCATATGCCGCTGCTCGGCGAGCACGGCAACGGTCGCGCCGGGAATTCGCTCGGCCAGTTGCTGGGCCATTTCCGGTGTCGAGCCGGGATCCAGTTCGCCGGTGGCAACCAGTGTCGGCACTTGAATGCTGCCCAGATCCTCCGCGCGGTACATGTCCTGGGTCGCGAACAACTCATACGTGGTCAGGTAACCCTGCGGATCGTTGCCCGCCAAGGTCTGGCGTAGCGCGGCGATCTGTGCCGGGTTGGCCGCCTGGTATTCACGGCTGAACCAGCGCGACAGCGCGGCTTCGGCGTTGGCATCCGGACCATGCT
Organism: Pseudomonas sp. NPDC089918; assembly: GCF_050280605.1. Classification (NCBI taxonomy): domain Bacteria; kingdom Pseudomonadati; phylum Pseudomonadota; class Gammaproteobacteria; order Pseudomonadales; family Pseudomonadaceae; genus Pseudomonas; species Pseudomonas sp. NPDC089918. The sequence goes on from NZ_JBNNVP010000014.1 coordinate 37,621, forward strand.
CGGCCGCCTGAGCGGTGCGCGCGATGACGCCGGCACGCTGTTCGGGGCTGCGGTTGAACACACTGTTGAGCACCACCAGGCCTTGCAAGCGTTGCGGGTAATGCAGGGCAAACGCCCGCGCTACCAGCCCGCCCATGGAAAAACCGATCACTGTCGCCTGAGGCAGTTGCAGGTGGTCGAGCAGCTCCAGCAACTGATCGGCATAGCCGAGCAGAGGCGTGCCGCTTTCCGGGCGCGGGCTGGCGCCATGCCCCAGCATGTCGTAGGCAATCACACGGTACTTCGTGGCCAGGCCAACGACCTGGCCGCCCCACATTTCTTTGTTCAGGCCCACGCCGTGGATCAAAACCACGGGCTGGCCTTGGCCGGTCGCCAGGTAACTGGTGCCAGCCGGGGTGCGTTCAGCGGTGAGCCGAATCATGGAGCGCTCCTGCATGCCTTTTTGTTGTAGTTGCTCTCACGGGACTTACTGGGCTTTTTCGGCCGCCAGTTCTTCCAGATCGATGTAACGATTGCCGATGCGTGGGTGCAGGCGGCCGCCATCGGCGCAACCCAGGACTACGACGATTTCATCGGCGCGTGGCGCGTCTTCGATCTGCATTTCCAGGGTGATGTAGTGCGAACGCAGGCCTTCGTCGTCCTTGTGCATCATCGGGATCTGGATCGAGGTGCCCGGGCCGCCACGCTTGTTGGTGAAGCTCAGGTAGCTCTTGGCTTTCACCGCTTCGCGATAATGGTTGCCGAAGCGCAGGGTGTGGATCACGGCGGAGGCGTGTTCGATTTCTCCGTCAGCGCCGACGACAGCGGCCTTGCCGTAGGCTTCGATCTTCTCGGCACCGCCGATAATGCCCACCAGGCGTTCGACCATCAGCGCGCCGAGGTCGGAGCAGTTGGCGCGAATTTCCGGCTTCAGGTCTTCGACAAAGCCGCGACCCAGCCAAGGGTTTTTCATCACGACGGCCAGCCCGACCATGGTCACGGGCTTGTCGGCAGCCTTGCCGCCTTCGATAAAGGTTTCTTCGACGTAGCTGACGATCTTGCGGATTTCGAAACTCATGAGCTGCTCCGTGTAGGGTAAGAGTGTCTGTGCGTCTGATGGTATACCATAATACCTGAAGCACAAGTCCCTGAAGCGGGTTTCTGGTCGGAAGGCGATAAAAGGAGGGCTGGGCTATTGCCGCAGTTGCCTGGAGCACATCGCTTGCGGCAGGACTGGTTCTATCGTTTCTGTAGCTGTCGATAACATGTACATCACAGTCAAGGTGAAGAAGTAACTCAGCCACAACGCCACGGTGACGCGAGCCCGGTCTTCGCCGAACAGTGCCTGGCCGGTTGAAGCGCGCGCCACATTGACAGTGCCTTGGATCCATAGTGCTTTGCTCGCTCTTCAGGCGATAGGCTGGCACGCACCACCCAACCTCGGCATGGAGGGGTGTCAGGATCAGCTCCCGAGAACGCTTGGCTGGCACCAGGCTTTATCGGTATGAGGTGTGAATCCTTGAACTATCCATTTTCGGCACAAATGTGCGGTCCGCCTTAAGGTCGGAATGGAACTTGCGTGATGTCACGCCTGTAAGCCTTGGAACTGATGAAGGTTGGGTCAATGAACAATAATAATGTGCTGATACCACCGGCCTCAGTGGCTGTCCGATCGGCGTTACCCATCCAGCGTTTTCTGACCAGCGACATCGATGAGCACGCCCGGAATTTGGGCGGCTGGCAAGTTCGCTACGATCAGTTAACCCCGGGACGCTTTGAAGGTGAGCTGATCGAGTTCCGTTCGGACTGGATGCAACTGGTCCGCGACCGCTCTAATCAGGCCATGACTAAAAGTGGCATGGCCTGGAAAGGTGCAATCACCTTCAGCATACCTTTGAGTGCCCACGGCTCGGTCTATTGCTCGGGGCATCCGATTCACGAGCTCAGCCTGTTAGTCGCTCACGGTGAAAATCTTCCCGAGTTGCGCACGCCGCAGCAACTTGATTTGCTTGGGGTGGCGATTGAAGAACAGGCACTTGAGCATCTCCTGGAGCGTCAGGGCAGTCACTTTCGAATTACCGATCTTCCCAAGTGTTACCGCTTGGGCAACTCCTCTGTGCCCGCTGAGCTCGCTGCGCTGTTCGATGAGCTGTCGGGCTGCGATCAGCAGCGTGATGCGTTGCTTGGGTATGACTCTATCCGCCGTGGCATACGCGATGCGGTGATGCTGCACTTGCTGGAATTGGTTGCGCCGGATCAAGCCCCGCCACTCAATCCCACGGCACGCAAAAGGATGGTCGATCGGGCACGCGAGTATGCGCTCGGCCACCTCGACGAGCCGCTGTCGATTCTTGACCTGTGCAATCACATAGGCGCCAGCCGGCGCAAACTCCAGTACTGCTTTCAGGAAACCCTGGGGATCAATCCGGTGGCTTATTTGCGTGCGTTGCGCCTCAATGCAGTGCGCCGTGAACTGCGAAAGAGCACTCAATCCCATGGGGTACAAGAAGTGGCAGCACGCTGGGGTTTCTGGCATTTGAGTCGTTTCTCCAGCGATTACCGAACCATGTTTGGTGAAAGCCCTTCACAGACCTTGCGTCGCACCCAACTCTGCTGAAATCGGATAACCCGTCTACTGCACTGCTTACTAGGATGGCCCACACCACTTGATGGGAGGGGCATTCGATGATTCATAACAATAATTCAAGCGTCAGAACCTTCACGTTGTTCACATTGGGGTTGCTCGGTTTCTGCGCCACCGCTCATGGCACCGAGAACGGTGCGCCGACCACGGCGGTCGGTGTTTATGATTTCGGCGCGGGGATGATGCCGCCGGCAACACCTTTCGGGACCTTGGGTCTGCGAACTTCGTTTTACTCGGCCAACGTTCAGAAGGACCGCCACGGACGTTCACTCGACAACAACTTCTCGCTGGACGTGCTGTCGATCGGCGTCGCGTACATGCGCATGACGGATCACACCGTATTGGGCGCCAAGTATGGTTTCGGCGTGGTGGTGCCGTTCTTCAAAATGGACGCTTCAGTCAAGGTGCCGACGCCGGTCGGGCCGTTGAGCCTGGAAGCCGATCCCTTTCGCATGGCCGACGTGCAATTGTTGCCATTGATCTTGCAGTGGAACCTGTCGCCGAATCTGTTCATCAACACGCAGCTGCAGATCCAGACACCCACCGGTGACTACGACAAGAATCGTCTGGTTTCACCTGGCCTCAATCACTGGACGTTCTCGCCGATCGTCAACGCCACCTACATCACCGACAGTGGCTTCGAGGTTTCTTCAAGCTTTGAAGTCGACGTCAATACGCGTAACCACGCGACCGATTACAAAAATGGTGTCGAGTACCGCCACGAATTCGCCGTCGGCCAGCACGTAGGGCCATGGACCGTGGGGTTGGGCGGTTACTACTACCGCCAGTTCACCGATGACGATGCACCGGGTCTGGAGGCGGGCAACCGCGCGCGGGTCCTGGCGATTGGTCCTGCGGTGAGCTACTTCAAACCGGGGGTGCCACCTGTCTGGCTGCATGCCTACAAGGAGCACGACGCCAGCAATCGTGCCGAGGGCTACACCGTGGCTCTGCGTATTTCTCAAAGTTTCTGAGGGGCTCGTCATGAACCAATCACGTTTTGTTTCAGCTGCTGCCTCCTCTTCGCCACGTCAGGCCAGTGGGCGACGTGAAGGACTGGTGCTGATGCTTGGCAGCAGCCTGACCATCATGGGCGCGGTGATGGTCGCTCCAATATTGCCCAAACTTGGCGCCGAGTTCGGCCCCTTGGAACCCCAGGCTGACTTGCTGGTGCCTTTGGCGGTCACCGGGCCGGCGCTGGCGATAGCACTGTGCGCACCCCTGGCCGGGTGGTTGGCTGATCGGGTCGGGCGCAAGACTTTGCTGGTGATTGCAACCTTGCTGTACGCCTTGCTCGGGGCCGTGCCGGCAGTGCTCGATGACTTGTCGGCCATCGTCGGCGTGCGTCTGTTGTTCGGTTGTGCCGAAGCCGCGGTGATGACCTGCTGCGCCACCTTGATTGCTGACTATTGGCAGGGCGAGGAACGACTGCGCTACATCAATCGGCAAGTGGTGACCATCGGCCTGGTGGGCTCGCTGTTCTTTGTGGTGGGCGGTGCATTGGGTGAGCACTCCTGGCGTCTGCCGTTCTTGCTGTACCTGCTGCCGCTGTTGCTGGTGCCGGTGATGATGAAGGTGTTGTGGGAGCCGGCGACCGGCAAGCAACAGGTCGAGGAGCCCGATCAGGGAAAGGTCGCGGTGTTTCCGTTGGTGCTCGGTTATCTGCTGATCCTCAGCGGTATGGTCTTGAGCTTCATCGTGCCGATTCAGGCACCGATTCTGCTGGTCAGTCTGGGGATTACCTCGAGCACGATGATCGGGCTTTCGGCGGGTTTGAGTCTGCTGGCGACCTTGGGTGGTTCGTTGATGTGGCCGCTGTTGCGTCGACGCATCGGTATCGCCGGTTGCAATGCGCTGTTGCTGACATTGTTGGGGCTTGGGCTCTGGCTGTTGATGCGCGGGCAAAGTTACAACGCTGTACTGGTGGCGGTGCTTATTCACGGTCTGGGCGCCGGGCTTCTGGTGCCCAACGCGATGGCACCAGTGATGAATGCCTTGAGTGCCAATACCCGTGGTCGTGGGTTGGGAGGATTCACCGCTTTTCTGTATTTCGGCCAATTTGTCAGCCCGCTGGTGGTGGCACTGATCAGTGCTTTCTCGGGTGACCTGCGCCATTCCATCGAATGGCTGGCGTTCGCCAGTTTTGCCTCGGCACTGGTCTGGGCGCTGGCCGGCATGCAAGCGCGACGAAAAGCCGTCGCCAGCACTTTCGAATCGAGTCATTCGTAATTTTAAAGGGAGAGATGGGTATGCAAGACATCCAGAACTTGCTGGACAACGAGGACGCCACAGGTCTGGCCGAGTGGGTCAGACGTGGTGAAGTTCAACCCTGCGAGCTGCTCGAGGCGGTGATTGATCGCATCGAGCTGGTTGAACCGCAGCTCAACGCGGTGGCCGAGCGGCTGTACGATTCAGCGCGTCAGGCGGCACGAGAGTCGCAGCCAGGTGAAGGCGTGTTTGCCGGTGTCCCGACCTTGATCAAGGATCTGTTTTCTCCGGTCAACGGCGCGGCGATGACCAATGGTTCACGGTCCCTGGGAGGATTCCGGGCGGATTTCGAATCTGAAATCGTGACGCGTTTGCGCCGTGCAGGTTGTCTGATTCTCGGTACCAGTACCTCCCCGGAGTTCGGGACGTCTTACTCCACTGAGTCAACGCGATTTGGCGCCACGCGCAATCCCTGGAACATCGCCCATAGCGCGGGCGGTTCCAGTGGCGGCGCGGCAGCCTTGGTTGCGGCGAGAGTTGTGCCCTTCGCCCATGGCAACGATGGGGGTGGCTCCCTGCGAGTCCCAGCGTCCTGCTGCGGGGTGTTCGGACTCAAACCGAGTCGCGGGTTGCTACCTTCAGGTCCGATGGTCGGTGAGGGCTGGGCCGGGATGGGGACCCCGCACGCAATTACCTTGTCGGTACGTGACAGCGCCGCGTTGTTGGATGCCACGGCCGGCATTGATTTGGGCGCCCCTTATGCCGCGCCGATGCAGACGCAGCCTTATGTCGCAGCACTGCAGCGTGATCCACGGCCGTTGCGTATTGCGTTGGTCGAGCAATTGGGACCTTGGCCAACCTCTACAGAAAGTCTCGATGCCGTGCGCCAGGCCGCCAGTTTGTGCAAATCCCTGGGGCACCGGATTGAACCGGTCAGTTTGCCAGTGGTGTTGCCAGAGTTTCTCGATCAGGTATTCACCATCATTGGCGCAAGCACTCGCCACTATGTCGACGTATTGGGCCAGATGCGCGGTTTTGCGGTGCAGCCTGAAGAACTCGAAGCCCGGACACGGATCATTCTGCGCAGCAAGGGCGATGTCAGCGGCGCGCAGTATGCGGCGGCGGTGGAGTGGATTCATGCCTTGGGTCGGCAGTTGGCGGTGTTCATGCAGGATTACGACCTGATCCTCACGCCGACCCTGGCGCGTGAACCGATACCGATTGGCGAACTGGACCTTCAGGACGATCGCTTGAGCCTGGATGAGTTGATCGAGCGCTACCACAGCTACTCTCCATTCACGGCGCTGTTCAACGCCAGCGGCCAACCGGCGATGTCGGTGCCTTTGTCCTGGAGCGCGGCGGGGCTGCCCATGGGCGCGCATTTTGCCGGGCGCTTTGGCGAGGAAAGTACCTTGTTGGCATTCGCCGGGCAGCTGGAGCGTGCTCAACCGTGGCGGGGGCGGGTACCGCCGGTGAACGCCTGTCAGCGGTCAGCTTCAGTGCACCGATCAAGTTCGATGTTTGGATGAGTGCATAGTGTTTCCGGTAAGGCGGCTCTGTCTGGAGCCGCTTTGCAGGCATGCGCTCTGGGGCACTTGCCTGATGGACTGATGAGTAGTTCAATCAAGTCGGCGACATAGCCAGGCTTGGGTCTGATACGGGAACTCAATAGTTTGATGCCCGCGCAGGGACGGGTGGGTCTGGATCAGGGCCTGCAATTGCTCGGCAACTTTCGCCTTCTCTGCGGGAGGTAGAGCGGCAATGAAACTCACCGACAAAAACCGGTCGATGATCACCTCCTGGGCACTGCCTGCATGTGTGTATGGAAAGCAGGTCACTTCGGGCTCAGAGAAGTAGCGCCCCGTGAAGGGCAATCGCCAGTCCCCGGTATGAAAGCGTGGGGTATCGCCTTCGTAGGGAGTAATGATCTTGGTGATGGCCGCTACCCAGTCCACCGACTCATCGCGTACGTTCCAGATCAGCCCGAGTCGTCCGTTCGGTTGGAGCACTCGGTGGATCTCGGCCAGAGCCGTTTCAGTCGCGAACCAGTGAAAGGCCTGAGCGCATATCAGCGCCTGAGCCGTTCCAGATCCGAGCGGGATCGAATCGGCCGTTCCCTCCAGTATCCTGACGTCCGGCAGATTATGGGTAAACTCGGTTCGCATGGCCTCGACCGGTTCGACGGCAATAACATCGATGTCCATTGATTTTAGCAGTCGAGTGAACTTGCCGGTGCCGGCGCCCAAATCGATGACCGTTGATCCGGGATTTATGTCGAGCGTTTCCCTGAGCCACGTCTTAAGGTCGCTTGGATAGCCCGGGCGGCCATGAACATAGGTACTGGCTTCTGTTGAGTAACCAAGCTGAGCAGCCTTATGAACACCTGTCATGATCAGCGATCCTTTTTGTGGATGGCGGTACACAGCGTGTGCGCAATTTCGTGCGCACTTCCTGCAAGCCATCACGTTAGCACCTGCGGCCTGATGAGCGCGCCACAGTTCAACCGCTATCAGTAACGAATCATCACCGACTTGAGCTCGGTGTAGTCATCGATAAAGGCACTACCAAACTCGCGTCCCACCCCCGAGGACTTGTTGCCGCCAAACGGCACCGCCGGATCGAGCATGGTGTGCATATTCACCCACACAGTCCCTGCCTCGATCGCGGGCACCATGCGCAGGGCTTTGCTCAGGTCATTGGTCCAGAGGCTGGCACTCAGGCCATAGGGCGTGTTGTTCATCAGTTCCAGCAGTTCTTCTTCGGTGTCGTAGGGAAAGAAGGTGGCTATCGGGCCGAAGGTTTCCTCGTTGAGCAGAGTGTCGTCGATGGTGTTGGCGAGGATCACTGTCGGTTCGACATAGTAGCCCGGCCGGTCGATCAGGTTGCCGCCGTGGATGATGGTGTTGTTTTCGGCACGGGCCTTGGCGAAAAAACCTTCGAGCTTGAGTTGATGCTGGCGGTTGGTGACCGGACCGAATTCGGTGCGCTCATCCAGTGGCGAGCCGATGTTCAGCTTGCGCAAGCGTTGAGCCAGTTTGTCCATGATCTGCTCGATCTGCGAGCGATGGGCGAAGAACCGTTCGGCCGCGGCACAAATTTGTCCGGAATGCAGGAAGCCGGCCTCGATGGTGCCGTTGACCGCTTTGTCCAGATCGACATCGCGCAGGAAACCCGCCGAGTTTTTACCGCCCAGTTCCAGAGTGGCTCGGGTCAACCCGGCACCCATGGCACTCCGGCCAACGGCGATGCCGGTCGGCACTGAGCCGGTGAACGAAACCTTGTCGGTGCCAGGGTGCTCGATCAGTCCTTTGCCCACCAGACCACCACCGGTCAATACGTTCAACGCGCCGGCAGGCAGACCGGCTTCGATCGCCAGTTCGGCGATCCGCAGGATGGTCAGCGGGGTGAATTCGCTGGGTTTGATGATGATGCTGCACCCGGTTACGAGCGCCGAGGCGAGTTTCCAGATGGCGATCATGGTCGAAAAATTCCACGGCACAATGCCCACCACCACGCCGACCGGTTCGCGCAGGGTGAAGGCGGTATAGCGTTCGCCGGCGAAGGAGGGCAGTGACGGGGTGATGGTCTGGCCGCTGATCTTGGTCGCCCAGCCGGCGTAATAACGCAGGAAGTGAGCAGCCTGGTCGACTTCGAAGGCCCGGGAAATCTGGATGATCTTGCCCGACTGGCAGGTTTCGATTTGCGCCAGTTCTTCGCGGTTGCGCTCCAGCAGGTCCGCCAGTTTCAGCAGCACGTTGCCACGTGTCGCCGGTGCGACCTGGGACCAATGCTTGAAGCCACGGTTGGCCGATTCCACTGCCGCATCGATATCGACTGGATCAGCGTCGGCGACGCGGGCGATAACTTGGCCGGTGGCGGGATTGATCACCTCCAACGTCTGACTGGAATGGCTCTGAACGTAGCCGCCGTCAATAAACAGCGCATGGCTTCGACTGAGGAAGGCTTCAACTTGAGGCAGCAGTGGAATATCGCTCATGGGGGTCTTCCTGATCGCGAACAAGAGAAAAGCCCGAGGTTAATCCGTGGGGGCAGGCGTGGCTTGACTGTGCCTGCCGGGCCACATGTCTGTGCCTGCCAGAGCGGTTCGAAGCCTGAGAACGAGACGTGGGTCATTGCCTTTGAAAAGTACAATCTTGGCTCTGGAAGGTGCATTTTCCAACGCAATCGCTCGTTCCATACTGGCCCTGCATCCAGCGCCGCTCCTTCGATTCGGGAAGTCGGCTGGACATCCAATAATAAGCAGGGCCGTCCATGAAAAAGCCAAACCCGCTCCTCGAAGACCTCAAGTCCATTCTGCCGACCATCGCTGCCAATGCCTTTCAGGCCGAGCAGGATCGCAAGGTTCCCGACGAGAACATTGCGCTGCTCAAAAGCATCGGCATGCACAGAGCCTTTCAGCCGAAGAAGTTCGGCGGCATGGAAATATCGCTGCCTCAATTTGCCGACTGTATTGCCTTGCTCGCTGGCTCTTGTGCCAGCACGGCATGGGCGATGAGCTTGCTCTGCACTCACAGCCATCAACTGGCGATGTTCTCGGCCAAATTGCAGCTGGAAGTCTGGGGCACTGACCCGGACGCCACCGCCAGCAGCAGCATCGCGCCTTTTGGGCGTACTGAAGAGACCGAAGGCGGCGTGCTGTTCAGCGGTGAAATGGGCTGGAGCAGCGGTTGTGATCACGCCGAGTGGGCGATTGTCGGTTTCCGTCGCAAGAATGCTGAGGGCACCCAGGATTACTGCTTCGCGGTACTGCCGCGCAGCGACTACCAGATCCGTGACGACTGGTTCGCCGCCGGCATGAAAGGCAGCGGTACCAAGACCTTGATGATCGACAATGTGCTGGTACCAGAACACCGCATCCAGAAAGCCAAGGACATGATGGAAGGCAAGTCCGCAGGCTTCGGTCTGTACCCGGACAGCAAAATTTTCTACTCGCCGTACCGTCCTTACTTCGCCAGCGGTTTTTCTACAGTGAGTCTGGGTGTTGCCGAGCGGATGCTTGAGGTGTTCCGCGAAAAGACCAAAACCCGCGTGCGTGCCTACACCGGTGCTGCGGTCGGTGCCGCGACCCCGGCCTTGATGCGTCTGGCCGAGTCGACTCATCAGGTGGCTGCAGCCCGAGCCTTTCTCGAGAAAACCTGGGAGGAACATGCCGAACACAGCGAACAGCAGCGTTATCCAACCCGCGAAACCCTGGCGTTCTGGCGCACCAATCAGGCCTACGCGACCAAAATGTGCATCCAAGCGGTGGACCGTCTGTTCGAGGCTGCCGGTGGCAACGCCTGGTTCGAGCACAACGAGATGCAGCGTCTGTTCCGCGACTCGCACATGACCGGGGCCCATGCCTACACCGACTACGACGTCTGCGCACAGATCCTCGGCCGCGAGTTGATGGGCCTGGAGCCCGATCCGAGCATGATCTGAGCCGGACCGTTAATAACAACAATCAGGACTGCTCCTCAAAGCAGTCCGGGAGTCTTGCATGTCTGATAACAGCGTTTGTGCAGCCACTGAATCGACCTTCGACCCACGCGCCTTTCGCCGGGCACTGGGCAATTTCGCTACCGGAGTGACCGTGGTGACCGCCGCCACCGCATCCGGGCGCAAAGTCGGGGTGACCGCCAACAGCTTCAACTCGGTATCCCTCGATCCGCCTCTGGTGCTGTGGAGCATCGACAAGCGGTCCAACAGCCACGAGGTGTTCGAAGAGGCTAGCCATTTTGCGGTCAACGTACTGGCGGTGGACCAGATCGATCTCTCCAACAATTTCGCCCGCCCCAAGGAAGATCGCTTCGCCGAGATCGAGTTCGAACCAGGCGAGGGCGGCGCGCCGGTATTCGCTGATTGCTCGGCGCGTTTTCACTGTGAGAAATACCAGCAAGTGGACGGCGGCGATCACTGGATCATGATCGGCAAGGTGGTGGCCTTCGACGACTTCGGCCGCTCGCCGTTGCTCTATCACCAAGGTGCCTACTCCATGGTCCTGCCCCATACCCGCATGACCAAGCGCGATGAAAGCCAGCCTCCGAGCAGCCATTTCCAGGGACGCCTCAGCCACAACCTGTATTACCTGATGACCCAGGCGGTGCGGGCCTACCAGTCCAGCTACCAGCCACGGCAGCTGTCCACAGGCCTGCGCACCAGCGAGGCACGGATGCTGATGGTGCTGGAAAGTGACGCTGGGCTGGGCCTGAACGATCTGTTGCGGGAGGTGGCAATGCCGGTGCGAGAAATCGATGAGGCGGTGGCCAACCTCAAGCGCAAAGGGCTGGTCAACGACGATGACAGCCGCGTGCGCCTGACCGCTGCCGGTATCGAGCAGACCGAAGACCTCTGGGCCATTGCTCGGGAGCAGCAGGACAAGGTGTTCGCCGATTTCAGCGAAGAACAGATCGACACCTTCAAAGCGGTGTTGAAGAGGCTGATCAGTAACTGCTGATATCCCATCAAATTTTTATGGCGCCTCAGGGCGCCATTTTTATTGATGGCAGACAGGAGCAAGCGCCTCAGCAGCCTCGTACAAGCAATCACCTTCAGTTTGCTATCAGATCCAGTGTTTCGACTCGACGAACAAAGGACAGGCTGATGTTCTTCAAGAAGCATAAACAGCTGCAGGCGCTCGCTGAGGCCGTGCAGCTGGAACAGTTCACGCAAGAAAAAGCCCAAATCGTGCAGCGGCTGCTGACGGCCGAGAGCCTGGCCAAGGACCAGACCGGCCAATTGGAGCGAAGCGAGCAGGCGCTTGAAACCCTTCGCCAGCAACTGGAACAGGCCCGGAGCCGCGAGCAGGCGCTTGAAGTCGAGTTAAGCCGGCATGTGCAGCTGTCCCGCCAGCATCGGCAGGAGGAGCAGATCTGGGAACTGTTGCAGTCGACGCTGACCGAAGGCTGCTGGGACATCACCGTGGTCAACGGCGATGTGCAGGATCCAGCCAGCTGCATGCGGTTTTCCAATCAGTTCCGCATCCTCATGGGCTATGCCCTGCATGAGCTGCCCGATGGCTGGGATGCTCAGGTCAGCATTACTCATCCTGACGATCTTCCGAAGATCATGGCGATCTTCGATCGGGAAATACTCGCAACCCACAGTGGTGGCGAATACGTCTTTGAATACCGGATGCGCCATAAGACCCGTGACTACATCTGGTGTCGCGAGCGTGGCCGTGCGGTGCGTGACGAGCAGGGACGTTTGACCCGGGTCATCGGCGCGGTACGTGATATCAGCGACGAACATTCGGCCAAGGCGACTCATCGGCAAATGCTCGAGCAGAATCAGGCGACCTATGGCCAGATCGCGACGGTGGTGGGGGTCATCAAAGGCATCGCCGACCAGACCAATCTGTTGGCCTTGAACGCCGCCATTGAAGCGGCGAGAGCGGGGGAGGTCGGGCGCGGGTTTTCAGTGGTGGCTGATGAAGTGCGCAAACTCGCGGAAAATACCCGTCAGGCGACGCATCAGATTCAGACGATGTTGCATCAGCACAAGCAGTAGGCCTGTTCAGGAGCTGCGCAAGGCAGCTCCTGAAGGAGATCAGAAGGGTACGGCCACGGTCAGCTGGCTGTAGACATTGGTGCCGTTGCCGCCTACCTGATTGCCACCGTTGCTTGCATCCTTTTTCGGTTGGTACAGACCGACCAGCGGACTGATGATCAAGTGGCTGTTGACCGCCCATTCGACATACAGGTCCAGTTCGCGGGCATCCAGATTGAGCGCATTGCTTTTATCCAGGGTGTTGAAGTCGAAGTACAACGCACCGACCGTCAAATTCTCCAGCGGGGTCGCCTTGACGCCGACATGATGGATTCCGGTGTTGTTATTGAAAGGACCCGCGTAGTTGGAGGCAACCTCCCCCTGAAACCAGGTGCCGTAACCGGTGCTTAATCCGGTGAACAGGGCGTCCCATTTTTCCGAGTAACGCGTATAGCGGTAGGTCAGCTTCGGTGACCAGGCAATGTCAGCGAAGGTATAGCCGGCCTCGGCATACCATGCTTTCTCAGGACCCGCATCCTTGTCCTGCCATGCGTATTCGAAAGCGAAACTCGCGTTCTCGATACCGGCATCACCTTCACCGCGCAGGCTGTAGATATCCATGCCTTTGCGTTGTTTCTGGAAATCGCTGGCCCACTGGTCCGTGACATCAATACCGTGGACCCAGGTCAGACCCAGCGTGCCGGCTTTGGCCGTGTAGTCAAGGGTGCCGGCTGCCAGCTCGGTTTCAGCCTGGGCACGGTTGTCAGACTTGAGCCACAGTACATTGCCATGCAGGCCATCCTGGCCACCCAGGCGTAGCACTGCAGTGCGGTCGAAGGCATGCCGTGCCGCGAGGTAGTAGGCACCGCCACGGTTCAGCGCACCGTCAGCCGGGCCTTTACCCAGGTTCGGTCCGTCGTCGTTGATCAGGAACCCTCTGCCGAGTTTGACCACTTGGCGACCGCCGGAAAAATCGACGCCGTCTTTCCCTAGCGCCGGGAACAGGTCCGCAGAACGCCAACCGAGGTAAGCATCCTCGATTTTAGTGGTGCGCTCCGAACCGTCGGTGTTGCCGGCGGCGTCGCCGTCGCCCCAAGTGCCGGAGCTGACCCAATTGAGCGCTCCATAGCCCGTGCCGTTGCCATCGAACCCTTGATCGCCGCTCAATCCATACTTGATGAAACCTTCCTGCCAGGTGGAACCGCCCGCCGTGCCATCGTAGTTCTTGCGACTGTTGAACATCCCGTACACGGCCAGGAAATCGGCGTTCAGATGGCTGTCATTATCGGCGTAAAGTTCGTAGGCCTGGACCGACGAGTCGCTGATCAAGAGTGCGATACCCAGGGCGACGGCCTTGGGCAGAGATCGCGCTTTCAGTGTTTGCTCCATTATTGTTATTCCCCGGTATGGTAAGACAGCAGGTAGGTCGAGCGCCCATTAGGGCGGCCGGGGGCGGGGGAAGTCTTTCACCTGCGTGCCAGACATTTGATCCTGTCAGCCACGCGGTGAAGCTTGGCAGGGAGCAACAAAACCGGCGGCAGACATGGGCAAGACGATCAGAGCGGCAGAGGCGCACAGTAGCTCTGCACACGGCGCCGTTTCGATCAGGGACTGGCTGGGGAGGGCGTTATCGCCAGCTCCTTGAACGGCTCGCTACACCCATTATAAAAATCCGCTTTCGAGGATCTGCACTATGTCGATCAATGACAGACTCACCGAGCATTTGAACCGGGGCACGGTTGGTTTTCCCACTGCGCTCGCCAGCACCATTGGTCTGATCATGGCCAGCCCGGTGATTCTCACCGCGACCATGGGGTTCGGTATCGGCGGCAGCGCCTTCGCGGTGGCCATGTTGATCGCCGTGGTGATGATGCTGGCTCAGGCGACCACCTTCGCTGAAGCTGCGTCGATCCTGCCAACCACCGGTTCGGTCTACGACTACATCAATTGCGGCATGGGCCGTTTCTTCGCGATCACCGGTACGTTGTCGGCCTACCTGATTGTCCATGTGTTCGCCGGAACCGCGGAAACCATTCTTTCCGGGGTCATGGCGCTGGTGAACTTCGAGCACCTCAATACCCTGGCCGAATCGGCCGGCGGTTCATGGTTGCTGGGGGTGGGCTTCGTCGTCGTGTTCGGGGTTCTCAATGCCTTCGGCGTCAGTGCTTTCGGCAGGGCCGAGATCATCCTCACCTTCGGTATGTGGACCACCTTGATGGTATTTGGCGTATTGGGTTTGATTGCCGCACCAGCGGTGCAACTGGATGGCTGGTTCGGTGAGTCGATGGTCGGCACTGACCTGATTACCATTCTGTCGCTGGTGGGCATGGCCATGTTCATGTTCGTCGGTTGCGAGTTCGTCACCCCGCTGGCGCCGGACCTGCGCAATTCGGCCAAGGTCATGCCCAAGGCGATGATTCTCGGTTTGCTGAGCGTGGCGACGTGCATGTTCATCTACGGGGCGGCGATGAAACGTCAGGTGGAGAACGTGTTGCTCGATACCGCCAGCGGCGTGCATTTGCTCGATACACCGATGGCCATTCCAAAGTTCGCCGAGCAGGTGATGGGCGATATCGGTCCGATGTGGTTGGGGATCGGCTTTCTTTTTGCCGGGGCGGCGACCATCAATACGCTGATGGCCGGGGTGCCACGGATTCTCTACGGCATGGCGGTCGACGGCGCGTTGCCCAAGGTCTTCACCTACCTGCACCCACGCTTCAAGACACCGATTCTGTGCATTCTGGTAGTGATGCTGATTCCTTGTCTGCATGCACTGTATCTGGGCGGCAACGCCGACAACATCATGCCCCTGGTGCTGGCGGCCGTCTGTGCCTGGAGTTTCGCTTATCTGCTGGTGACGCTGTCAGTGGTGATTCTGCGGATCCGCCGTCCCGATCTGCCGCGGGCCTATCGCTCGCCGTTCTTCCCGCTGCCGCAGATTGTCTCCAGCATCGGCATCCTACTGGGCATGTGGTTCATCACGCCGCCCGGCATGAACCCTGCAGACATCTATGTTCCGTTCGCG
Organism: Pseudomonas sp. NPDC089918; assembly: GCF_050280605.1. Taxonomy (NCBI): domain Bacteria; kingdom Pseudomonadati; phylum Pseudomonadota; class Gammaproteobacteria; order Pseudomonadales; family Pseudomonadaceae; genus Pseudomonas; species Pseudomonas sp. NPDC089918. The sequence continues at coordinate 52,965 of NZ_JBNNVP010000014.1, forward strand.
GTGATGCTTGGTGGCACCGCGGTGTACGCGCTGTTCTGGACGTTAGTCGTGCAGAAGGTCAATCCATTCAAGCCGGCTTCGGTGGAAGAAGTGTTGGCCAAGGAGTTTTCGAATGAGCCAGGGCACCCTGACAACGGGTATATCGACCATGCTGCAAAAACTGTCTGAGCTGTTCAATGCCAGACGCGCCCCGGCCGGTTACCGGCCGGGGGTGACGCTCGAGCACCTGCGGCGCAACCTCGGCCTGGCCAGTTTCGAGCAGACAGGGCCGACAGCGGCCCGGGCTTCGCTGGACGATGGTAGCCTGCAATTGGAGATCGTCGAGCGCACCGAGTCGCAGCTGTTGATGCACCTGGTCCTGACCGAATTCGTAATCCGGGTGCCTGCTTCGAGGGAGGGCACGGCGAGCTTTGAATTGCACCATGGCGGGGCTATCCGACGGACCGGAATCCGCTGTCGGCAGCGTGCTGGAGATGCCGCGCTACTGAGCAGGTTACAGGCCAGGTTGCAGGAGGATAGAACATTGCACCAGGCCTTGATGCCGCTGGACTTCAAACGCTTGCGCATCGATCTGGACGGGAGTCAGTGGTGCGTTCGGCTGGAGCATATGGGCGGTAGCGAGGTAGTCAACCGGATGCCGGCCTTTCGTCGCTACATCGCCTTGAGCCGTGAGCAGCGCGACTGGCTGCTCGAGTCCTTGAGCGGTTTGCAGCGAGTGCTGCGCACGCTTTGAGATTGGCATCATAAGTGCTTTCACATACGGCTATCAGTACTTGTTGCGCACATATAGATAACATGTTAACTATTGCGCTACAAAAACAAAAAGCCATTGTGGAGATACCCATGAGCATCCAACAGATTGTGCAAGACGGGCTGCAAACCTGGACCCGGGATCTGCGAGCTGTTTGCGGTCACTTCGACACAGAACTGGCCTTCAACCGCGCGCTGTTCATCGGTGAGGTTTCCAAGTTCTCCCGAGGCGGTCTGCCGCTGGCCAACCTGCGCACCAATGCGGGCCTCATCAAGCGCTCCAAGAACAACCCCGACCACGATAACGACCAGCATTGTTTCCTGGTCAGCCAGCGCAGCGGCTACGCCCAGATCACGCAGAATGGCCAGAGCATCCAGCTGGCTCCCGGGGATCTTCTGTTGATGGATTCGGCAGGGTCCATCGAAATCACCCCCTTCGGCCTGATCGAACATGCCTCCCTGTCATTGTCCCGCAATGAAGTGTGCAAGCAGCTCGGCAGCCAGTCCAGGACCTTCGGCAAGATTTCCTCGAGCAAGGCCTGCGGGCGGATGCTGCACGTGCTGATGGATCAGTTGTGCAAAGACAGCCTGGAGGGTGAAGGCGCCGCGGGCGAGGGCGAGGCCCTGCAGTGTGCTTTTGTTTCGCTGCTCGGCTCGGCATTCGAGCAGGATCATGATTCGCGGGACGACAGCGCCTCGTTGCAGGGCAGTAACCTGCGCAGCTATGTGCAGAAAGTCATCGATGAATCCCTGACCCAGCCCGGCCTGAGTCCGGTGGGCCTGGCCAGTCGACTGAACATTTCAGTGCGGCATTTGTACCGGTTGTTCGAAGAACAGGACGATAGCGTCTGCCGTTACATCCAACGGGCGCGGCTCAAACGCAGCGCCGATGACCTGACCAACCCTTTCCTGAGGACTGAATCGATCACCTCGATTGCCTACAAGTGGGGTTTCACCGATTCGGCGCATTTCAGCCGCTCGTTCAAGAAGCAGTTCGAGCTATCACCCAAGGACTTTCGTTCCAGTCATTTGCAGCAAGCGGTGGGGGCGGCGTGAGTATTTGACTGGATGTAAAAAGGGGGCTTTCCATAGCCCCCTTTTTAGTATTGAAAAAAGCTGTATCAAACCTCTGGCAAGGTCGATCCCCCATCGACCACCAGCGTCTGTCCGGTAATGTAGCTCGCCAGATCCGACGCCAAAAACAGCATGGCTCCGGCGATATCGGCCGCAGTGCCCAGTCGTCCCAAAGGCACACGGCTGGCGATATCGTCGTTGACCTGGTCGCCCCCCAGATTGCCCATGGCCGGCGTCGCGATCATGCCGGGCTCAACGCCATTGACCCGCACGTTGTATCCGGCCAGCTCCAGTGCGGCATTGCGAATGAAACCGTTGACCCCGGCCTTGGACGCCGCATAGTGACTCAGCCCCGGGTAGGCCACTCGTGGGCCAGTGACCGATGAGGTCACCAGCACGCAACTCTGACCCTGACGACGGAACATCGGCAAGGCCGCTTGGGTCAGCCAGAACAGTGCCGAGAGGTTGACGGCCAGGGTACGGTCGAGAATGGCTGGGGTGATCTCAGCGAAGGGTGTCAGCGGAAAATACCCGGCGTTGTGCACCAGGATATCCAGCCGACCCATACGCTGCTCCAGACTCTGAACCAGTTCGAACACCGCCGTGGACTCGGCCAGATCGACGCACACGGCTTCGACCTGACACGCCCGCCCGGACAATTCGATGGCCAGCGCCTGGGCCTGAGGCAATTGCAGATCGGCGATTACCACGCGCGCACCGCGCAAGGCGAAAGCTTCGACGATCGCCCGTCCAATGCCTTGGGCGCCGCCGGTCACCAGTACGGTGCGACCGCTGAAATCCAGGTCTTCAGACATGAGGCTGCTCCATATGGGTATAAGCCAGGGTCGGCACATCGACGATGCTCGAACCGCCGTCGGCCACCACCGTTGCACCGGTGATGATCGAGGCCTCGCTGGACGCCAGGAAGCGACACACCCTGGCTATTTCTTCGGCACTGGCCGGTCGGCGCAATGGCACGTCGGCGCAGACTCGGTCATAGGCTTGCTGCAGCGTTTCGCCATAAAAATCCATCAGCGGCTGCATCTCCTGATCGGCCATGGGCGTGCGTACCCAGCCCGGGCAGACGGCATTCACCCGCACGCCGCGCGGGCCGTAATCCCTGGCCAGCGAGCGGTTGAGGCCGAGCAGCGCGTGCTTGGCCGTGGTGTAGCCGCAGACTTCGGGCCCTGCCGCCAGTGAGGCAATGGAACCGATCAGCACGATGTTGCCAGTACTTTCCAGTAGCAGCGGCAGACAGGCCCGGGCACTATAGAAAGCGCTGTCCAGGTTGCTGCGCAGCGCCGCTTCCCAGGTATGCGGGCTGGTCTGAGTGGCGCTGCCCAGACCATGACCGCCGGCACAGGCCAGCAGCACATCAAGCCGACCATAACGCTGACGAATCTGCGCGACGAAACCTTCCCAGGTGTCCGGACAGGCTGCATCACCGACCAGGACCAGGCCGCCGGTTTCCTGGGCAATCTGCTCCAGCGGCTCGCGGCGACGGCCGATCAGCACCAGATTGGCGCCTTCGGCTGCGTACAGCCGAGCGCAGGCGGCACCGATGCCAGTCCCGGCTCCGGTGATTGCAACGATACGTGGCTCAGGCATCGGGATACTCCGTCTGGTTCAGAACCTGGCAGTAAGAGGCGACTGGAAAGTTCGACAGCTCATCGAAGGACGACCCGGCATAACCGAAAATCTTGCCGTCGCTGCGGTGCTGTTGCATGTCGATCAGCAGCACTCCGAGGGTCGGAATGATCTTCTCGCGCCAGACGAACAGGTACAGCTGATCGGCGATCTTGTAGTAGTGGCAACGGTCGGTGTCGCACAGGCCTTGCTCTACACCCTTCAGACACTGCCAGGAATAGAATTGATCGTTGAGGTAGATGTGCTCGTAGACTTCGCTCGGACTGTAGCGATACAGGTTGCGCAGGCCGGTCAGTTCGCTTGTTGGTGCGTGAGGGCATTGGCCTTCCTGCCAGGGACGATCGAGGCTGCCATGCAGGAAATCCACCTCGACCGAGGTCAGGTTCTTGCCGGCCAGCGCACGGCTGTAGAGGCCTTCACGAGTTTGCTCCTGGGTCGGCATGCGACCGATCACGGCGGTGAACGCAGCGCTGGCGGTGTCGAGCACCAGACTCACCGACCAGGCTTGAGCGCCTTCGCGCTTGATGAAATCCACCAGGTACAGACCGGGGCGCACCGAAGTTGCCCGATACACCGCGGCGCCGTTGGAGTGGCCGTCGGCAGCGGTCCAAGACACCGTTTCGGTGTCGAAACGATGCTCGATCTGCCAGCCATTGGCGAAGTACAGCGTGAAGGTCTTGCCGTTCAGGTCGGCCAGGTTCGGCAGAATGAAGGCTTCTGGGGCAAAGCCATCGGCCAGGGCGCCAACGGTGATCCAGTCGGATGATGTCGTCATTGCAATGCTCCGGTTGTGTGAAATAACAACTTGGAGCATGCGGTTCGCAGACAAGCTCGCCTATCAACCGGATGGTTGAACCGGGTTAGAGAAACAGCGTTCCTACCAACTCGGTGCGGCTGCTGACGCCGGTCTTGCGAAACAGGTTGATCAGGTGGGTCTTGATGGTTGGCAGACCGACTTCCAATTCACGGGCCAATTGCTTGTTGCTGGCGCCCTGGCGCAACAACAACGCGATCTGCCGCTCCTTGGGCGTCAGGTCGATCAGCGGATCTTCGCAGGGTGGCATGTTCGCCACGGCCAGTTGCAGCAGAGACTGCAAGGCATTGAGCTGGGCCAGCTGGTCGCTGGTGAAGGCGCCTTGTTCCGCGGTGCGCAGCAATGAGATGGCGGCCTGAGGCTGGCCTGCGCGATGGGCGAGGATCTCCACCACATCGACGACGCCGTAGCGCTGCAGAAAATCTCGATAGCGCCGACTGTCGCGAGTCGACTGTCGGGCCATGGCCAGGCCCAGCGGCACCACGGCCAGCCCGCTGGACAGGCAATTGCGCGGTTGCAGCGGGTCGAACTGACGGTAGTTGTCCAGGTAGTCGCGATGCATCTCAGCGCTCATGCAATGCAAGCGGAAATCACGGGCTTGCAGTTGCCGGTCGACACAGTAGAACGCCGCCTGACTGGCAGGAACGAGTTGAGTGAAAGCCTGCAGGCAATGGCCGGCGACTTCCTGGGTGGGGATGGCGTTCATGGTCAGTAACCTTCGCCAAAAAAAGGCTGCCGGTGGGAGTCGGCAGCCAGGATCGATCAGACGACCGCGAAATAATGCTTCACAAAGCTTTCACTGACAACTTCCCAGAGAACAGCCGTGCCCTTGGTCACGAACCAGCTGTCGCCGGCCTTGTAGCGAGTGCTCTGGCCGGTAGATTCGTCGGTCAGGACCACTTCGCCGGTGACCACGGTGGCTTGTTCGGCGAACGGATAGACCATCCGGAATTTTCCTTGGGTGGTGCCGAAGTAGGCACTGCTGACCGGGTCGGTCGGCGCGCCGAAGGTCATTTTGCCGAAGGCCCGGACTTCGCCTTCGAGGATTTCCGAGCCGAGGTCGGCGACGGTGCCCCAGGCGTCCAGTTCGGACAGCTGGATGTCTTTCTTGAGGGTAACAAGGGTCATGGCAGTTGCTCCTGATGAGTAAAAAAGAGGAAGGGGAAGAGCGCCTCGACCGTTACCGGCGCCCGTTCCAGTAACCCGATAGCTGGTGCCAGGACTTGCCGGCGGTCAGCAACAGTGGGCGAAACGCATCTTTGCCAATGATGGTCGGGCGGTGGATCGAACTGACCAGGTCATAGCGCGCCGAACCTTCACTCATGCCTTCGGCCAGCACCTTGCAAATGATGTGACTGGGGGTGACGCCGAAGCCCGAATAGCCCTGAACGAAGAAGGCGTTGCTGCGACCGGGCAGGGTGCCGATCTGCGGGAACAGGTTCGGGCTGCAGGCCATCGGACCACCCCAGGCCAGGTCGATTTTCACGTCCTTGAGGTAGGGGAAAATCTTCAGCATCAAGCGGCGATTCCAGGCCTTCAGATCCAGGGGAATGTGCTCGACCAGCGGCGTGGCCGCGCCGAACAACAGACGGTTTTCGTTGGTGACACGGTAGTAGTCGATCACCGGGCGAATATCGCTGTAGGCGCCGCGAATCGGGCTGATGCGGTTGATCAGCTCGTCCGACAGTGGCTCGGTCATCATCTGGAAGGCGTACGTGTTGATGGTCGAGCGGTGCAGTTCGGGTTCCAGCTTGTTGAGGAAACTGTCGCAGGCCCACAGCAGCTTGCTGGCCTTGACCGAGCCGCGCCCGGTACGCACGGTGATGCGCTCGCCATAACTGACTTCCAGGGCCGGGCTGTTCTCGAAAATCCGCACGCCGTGACTGGCCAGCGCCTTGGCTTCACCGAGCAGCAGGTTCAGCGAATGGACGTGACCGCCACCCATATGCAAAAGGGCACTGCTGTAGGCATCGGAACCGATGATTTGCTTGACGTCCGAACCACCGAGAAAGCGAATCTCGTGTTTGGTGTTGATCGATTTGAAGTCTTTTTCCCAAGCGCGAAGGGTCTTTTCCTGGCGAGCGTTGAAACCCATGTAGCCGTAGCCGTGACAGAAGTCGGCATCGATGTCGTACTTGGCGATGCGATCCTTGATGATGTCCGCGCCCAGGTCGCTGATCTCGAAGACCTGACGCAAACCGTCCTCACCCACGTCCTTCTTGATCTTCTCCAGGTCGTGACCGATGCCGGCCATGATCTGCCCGCCATTGCGGCCAGTACCGCCAAAACCCAGGTAACGCGCTTCCAGCACGACGATATTGGTGATGCCTTTTTCGGCGAGCTCAAGTGCGGTATTGATGCCGGAGAAACCACCGCCAATGATCACTACATCCGCTTCCACATCCTGTTCCAGGGTCGGGAAACTGAGGTTGTATTTCTTGGTGGCCGTGTAATAAGTGGGCGTTTCGATATTGATCATGGCGCAGCCTGAAAAAGTGAAGGAAAACTCAAGCGCTCGGGACTTCGAGAAGCTCTGTACCGGATGACTCTTATTAAGAGCCTTGGCGCAATGAATGTCTTGATTCTCTGTGCCGGGATTTTTGATTCAGCGCGCCAGTGCCCCCCGGAGACCCACAAGTTATAGCGTGTCGTGAGTGGGACAGTGGTAGAGTTTCGTTAAACTATTAACTAAATCAACCGTGATTCTGACTTCCATGCATAAACCCCGGCAATCCCTGACCTTGACCCTATTGCAGGCCCGTGAAGCGGCCATGAGTTTTTTTCGGCCCTCGCTCAACCAGCATGGCCTGACTGAACAACAGTGGCGGGTCATCCGCATCCTCAGTCAGCACGACGAACTGGAAATCTACCAACTGGCGGAACTGGCCTGCATTCTCAAACCGAGCATGACCGGTGTACTGGTGCGCATGGAGGCGGCCGGTATGGTCCATCGGCGCAAGGCCGAGCAGGATCAGCGGCGGGTATTGGTGACTCTGGCCGAAAAGGGCGAGGCGTGTTTTGCGTCCATGAGCCAGTGCATGGAAGAGAACTACCAACGGTTGCAGGCGCAGTTGGGCGAGGAGAAATTGCTGACGTTGCTCGGGCTGCTCGATGAGCTGAAAACCATCAAGCGCTTGTAGGAGCCGAGCTTGCTCGCGATGCAGGCGCCGCGGTGCGCCAGGCCAACCGCTTCATCGCTCATCGCGAGCTAGCCCGGCTCCCACAAGGCCCGCACAAGACCTTGCTGCTTGTTGGCCCTCAATCGGAAGCCGGTCAGCCGGACTATTTGATGCTCAGGCACATGTACTTCTGCTCGATGTAATCATCAATCCCGTACTTCGAACCTTCGCGACCCAATCCTGACTGCTTGATCCCGCCGAACGGCGCCACTTCGGTGGAGATCAGTCCTTCGTTGACCCCGACCATGCCGTACTCCAGCGCTTCGCTGACGCGCCAGGCGCGGCCCAGGTCGCGGGTGTAGACATAGGACGCCAGACCGAACTCCGTATCGTTGGCCATAGCGATTGCCTCGGCTTCGGTGTCGAAGCGAAACAGCGGTGCCAGCGGGCCGAAGGTCTCATCCCGGGCCACCAGCATGGCCGGGGTGACGTCGCCGAGCACCGTGGGCTCGAAGAAGTTGCCGCCCAGTGCGTGGAGTTTGCCGCCGGCCAGCAGCGTGGCGCCCTTGGCCAGCGCGTCGCTGATGTGTTCTTCGACCTTGGCCACGGCTTTGGCGTTGATCAGCGGCCCTTGGTGCGCGCCCTCGGTCTCGGCCCGGGCGACCTTGAGGGCATTGACCGCCAGCACCAGGCGGCGGGAGAACTCGTCATAGACACTGTTCTGCACCAGCAAGCGGTTGGTGCAGACACAGGTCTGGCCGCTGTTGCGGAATTTAGAGCCGATCGCACCTTCCACCGCGGCATCCAGGTCGGCGTCTTCGAAGACGATAAAGGGCGCGTTGCCGCCCAGTTCCAGGCTGACTTTCTTGATGGTTTGCGCACACTGGGCCATCAGTAATTTGCCGATACCGGTGGAGCCGGTGAACGAGAGTTTCTGCACCGCTGGGTTACCCGTCAGCTCGGCACCGATTTCCCGGGAGCGGGTGCCGGTGACCACGTTCAGCACGCCGGCCGGAATTCCGGCGCGTTCGCCGAGTTCAGCCAGAGCCAGGGCCGACAGCGGGGTTTCCGACGCCGGTTTGAGCACCACGGTGCAACCGGCGGCCAGCGCCGGCCCGACCTTGCGGGTGATCATCGCATTAGGGAAATTCCATGGCGTGATGGCTGCAACCACCCCGATAGCCTGTTTGATTACCACCAGCCGCCGGCCTTGCTTGTCGTGAGGAATCACATCGCCGTAGACCCGCTTGGCTTCTTCGGCGAACCACTCGATAAAGCTCGCGCCATAAGCAATTTCGCTGCGACTCTCGGCCAATGGCTTGCCTTGTTCCCAACTGAGCAAGCGGGCCAGGTCTTCCTGATTGGCCATGATCAGCTCGAACCATGTTCGCAGCACGTTGCTGCGTTCCTTGGCGGTCTTGCCGCGCCAGGCGGGCAGGGCAACCTGAGCCGCAGAGATGGCGCGAGCGGTTTCGGCCTGGCTGAGGGAGCTGACTTGGGTGATGGTTTGGCCATCCGCCGGGTTGGTCACCGCGAAACGGGTGCCGTCATCGGCGTCGATCCATTGGCCATTGATGTAAGCCTGCTCGCGCAGCAGTTTCAAATCGTTAAGTTTCATCGGACTTCTCGAAAAAATCAGTACACGCCACCGGAGCTGGTGGGCGCCGGAGCATCTTTGAATTTGCCAGCGAGGGTTTGCAGACCGCGCATCAGCACGGTGGTGTCGACGCCGACAGCAACGAAGGCCGCGCCCAGCTCGATATAGCGCCGGGCGAGTTTTTCGTCGGCGCTGAGAATGCCTGCGGCCTTGCCGGCCTTCTGAATCCGCACAATGGCGTCCTCGATGGCCGCCTGCACCTCGGGATGTCCTGGATTGCCGCGATGACCCATGGACGCGCTCAAATCCGCCGGGCCGATAAACACCCCGTCGACGCCCTCGACCGCCGCAATGGCATCCAGGTTGGCCAGGCCTTCGCGATTCTCGATCTGCACCAGCAGGCACATCTGCGCATCGGCCTGATCCAGGTAACCGGGAATGCTGTTCCAGCGCGAAGCACGGGCCAGCGCACTGCCGACACCGCGTATGCCCTGGGGCGGGTAGTGAATCGCGCGCACCAGTTCCCGTGCCTGCTCAGCACTTTCGACCATCGGGATCAGCAGGGTCTGGGCGCCGATATCCAGCACCTGTTTGATCAGCGCGGTATCGCCGATCACCGGGCGGATGATTGCCTGGCTTGGGTAGGGCGCGACAGCTTGCAACTGGCTGAGCATGCCGCGCAGGTCATTGGGAGCATGTTCGCCATCGATCAGTAGCCAATCGAAACCGGCATTCGCCGCCAGCTCGGCGCAATAGGCATCGGCCAGACCGAGCCAGAGACCGATCTGTGCTTCGCTGCTTTTCAGACGTTGTTTGAAACGGTTGATGGGCATGTCCATAGAACAGTCCTCCAGGGATCAGACGAAGCGGCAGGAGATGGAACCCAGCATGTCGTAATCGACATGGAAGGTATCGCCGGGATTGGCCGCCACCGGACGGGTAAAGGAACCGCCAAGAATGATCTGCCCAGCTTCCAGGGTGACGTCGTACGCGGCCAGCTTGTTCGCCAGCCAGGCCACGCCTTTGGCCGGATGATTGAGGACTGCGGCCGAAACCCCGGACTCTTCGATCACGCCGTTGCGGTAGAGCACGGCGGGCACCTTGCGTAGGTCGATCTCGGTCGGCCGCACGGCGCGACCGCCCATGACCACTCCGGCGTTGGCGGCATTGTCCGAAATGGTGTCGAACACCTTGCGTGTCGCGTTGGTCTGCGGGTCAACTTGCTGAATGCGGGCGTCGATGATCTCCAATGCCGGGATCACCCATTCAGTGGCGTCGAGCACGTCGAAGATCGTGCAGTTCGGGCCTTTGAGCGGCTTACCAAGGATGAACGCCAGCTCCACTTCCACCCGTGGCACGATAAAGCGTTCGAAAGGAATGTCAGTGCCCTCGTCGAAGAACATGTCATCGAGCAGCGCACCAAAATCCGGCTCGGTGATGTTCGAGGACACTTGCATGGCCCGTGAGGTCAGGCCGATCTTGTGCCCGACCAGCTTGCGCCCGTCCTTGATTTTCTGTGCGACCCAGGCGCGCTGGATGGCATACGCGTCTTCGATCGTGATAGCCGGGTGATCGAGGGAAAATTGCCGGACCTGCTCCCTGGAGCGTTCGGCCCGATCCAGTTGTGCGGCGGCGTGAAGGATTTGCTGTTGATCGAGCATGACGAAGATCTCTTATTGTGGATTGACGATGGCTGCATTGGTGCGCAGCACCAGGAAGCTGCCGAGAGCGATTAACAGCGCCAGGACATACAGGGCCAGGCTGGCGCTCTGAGTGGTGTCGCGCATCCAGCCGATCAGGTAAGGCGCGAGGAACGAGGCGATGCTGCCGAACGAGCTGATCAGTGCGATCCCGGCGGCCTGAGTGCCGTTGGACAGAAAGGCCGGCGGCAGTTGCCAGAACATCGGCAAGGCGGCACTGGCACCCATTCCGGCGATGATCAGACCACCCAGCACCAGCAGCGGATTGCCCGGCGCCAGGCCTGCCACGGCGATACCGGTGGCGGCCATCAGCAGTGGCACACAGAGGTGCCAGCGACGCTCGCGATTACGGTCGGAAGAGCGTCCGCAACCGATCATGAAGAAGCAGCCGGCCAGATAGGGCACAGCACTGAGTAGACCTACCTTGCCATCGCTGGCAATCCCCGCGCCGTGGATCAGTGTCGGCATCCAGAAGGCCAGAGTGTTGACCGCCAACATCACCGCAAAATAGATCGCCACCAGCAGCCAGACCTGCGGGTCGCGCACAATGCCGCCGAAGGAGGTGATGGATTTGCGCTGTTCTTCACTGCTCAGCTGCGCTCGCAGTTGTTGCTTCTGCATCGGGTTGAGCCACTTCACCGTTTCGAAGCTATCCGGCAGGCACTTGAGCACCACCAGGCCGAGGAGAACCACCGGCGCCCCTTCGATCAGGAACATCCACTGCCAGCCTCGCAGCCCGCCGAAGTCGTTGAAGTTTTCCAGGATGGCGCCGGACAACGGTCCGCCGATGACACCGGCCATGGGCACGGCAATGGCAAACAGGGCCGTAACTTGTGCCCGGCGTCGGGCCGGGTACCAGCGATTGAGAAACACCAGGATCCCGGGAAAGAAACCTGCTTCGGCCACACCCAGCAGAAAGCGCAGGACATAGAAACCGCTGGAGCTTTCGATCCACAACATGCTGGTGGAAAGCACACCCCAGACCACCATCAGGCTGGCGATCCAGCGTCGTGGCCCGACCCGGTCCAGCGCTATGTTGCTCGGTACGCCGAACAGCGCGTAGGCAATGAAGAACAGCCCGGCGCCGAAGCCATAGACCGTATCGCTGAAGTGCAGGTCAGTACTCATCTGCATCTTGGCGAAGCCGATGTTAATCCGGTCCAGGTGGGCGAACAGGTAACAAATCAGCAGCAAGGGCATCAGTCGCCAGGTAACGACGCTGTGGGTACGATCGTGTTCGATCAGGGTAGTGGTGTCGGCGGTATTGGCTGTGCTCATGATGTTGTACTTTTTGTCTGAGTGGCCGTTGGCAGAAGGAGGGTGTGAATCAGCCCGCCTGGTTCTTTAAGAAGGCATGCACGTTGTTTTGCTTGAAGTTCAGTTCGGAGTGCAGTTCGATCATCTCGAACGACAAAGCCAGCAAGCGTTGCAACTGCAGCTCGGCGAAGTGTTCGGTGATCACGTTGAACAGGGTTTCGGCGACTGTCTGCCGGGTCGGCAGATCCCGTCCGTGACCGACCTTGAGGGTCATATGGACGAAGGCGTAATCGTGCTTGCCGTCAGCCATGCGCCAGGTGTCCAGGCGCACACCGCGACTGCGAATGCCGCCTAGGGGAAACACGCCGCTGTCTCCCAGGACGGCGTGAACCTTTTCGAACAGCGCGGGCAAATTCGCCTGCTGTTCGATGTTGTCGGTGTATTCGGCGATGAAATGCGGCATGTGAGTCTCCCGGGCCGCGAGCAACCCTCAGGCTGCCCGCGAGTGAGTGTCAGAGGGGGAAAATGGCGTTGATCTGGCCGGTGCCGGAACTGCCGAAGGGCTCCGTGATGATCTCGGCAGGTTTGTTGTACTCGGGGCCGCCGAGCAGTCCGAGGAGCATCGCGGTGTCGTGCATTTTGCCCTCGCCAAAGCAATGTTCGGCGTAATCAGGGAGCATCGCGCAGAACTCCTTGAAGCGGCCTTGTTTCCACATCTCGACCACGTGCAGGTCCATCTGCTTGTCGAATTCGCGGGTCCAGTTGTGGATGTTGGCTTCGGCTTGGCGGTCATCCGAGAAACGGTGGGACAGCGAGCCGGAAGCCAATACCAGCACCTTGCGGTCGCTCTTCTCGATGGCCCGACGCACTGCAGCGCCAAAGGCAAAGCTGTCTTCCAGACGGTGCCAGGCACACCAGGCTGCAATGGAAATTACGTTGAGCTTCTGCTCGTCGGGGACGCCCATGTGCATGTAACGCATCGGCACCAGCGTGCCGTATTCCAGTTCTAGGCTCGGGATGTTGTGAGCCATGGTGCGGACCCCGGCAAGATTGGCTTCGGCCGCGATCAATTCGCCCAATTCCGGGCAGCCTGGGTATTCGTACTCCATATTCTTGATGAAGTGCGGCAGTTCGTTACTGGTGTAGATGCCCTTGAAATGTTCGCCGCAGTTGACGTGATAACCACTGTTGACCAGCCAGTGCACGTCGAACACCACGGCGGTATCGGCACCGAGTTCGCGGGCGCGACGGCCGATTTCCTTGTGCCCGGCTATCGCCGCTTCGCGACAACCGTGGTGCTTGCCGGGCATCTCAGATAGGTACATCGAAGGTACGTGGCAGATCTTCGCGGCCAGGACGACTTCGCCCATGATGATTCTCCTGAAATTGTTGTTTGATTCAGTCTGTTGGCGGTCGACGTTTGCGATAGGCCGATGCGCGACCCATTGCTGTCTCCGACAGCCGTTACCGGCGGTCTAGATGCCCCAACGCGGAATGTGATGACTGCCCATGGAGATGCAAACGTTCTTGATCTCGGCGAACACTTCGAAGCTGTACTGGCCGCCTTCACGACCGGTGCCGGAGCCTTTCACACCGCCGAACGGCTGACGCAGGTCGCGCACGTTCTGGCTGTTGATGAACACCATGCCGGCTTCGATGCCATAGGCCAAACGATGCGCTTTGCCAATGTCCTGGGTCCAGATATAGGACGCCAGGCCGTATTCCGTATCGTTGGCCAGTTGCAGGGCCTCGGCTTCGTCCTTGAACGGGATCAGGCAGACCACCGGGCCGAAGATTTCTTCCTGGGCGATGCGCATCTTGTTGTTCACGTCGGCGAACACCGTCGGCTGGATGAACTGACCGTGGCTCAGGTGCGCCGGCAGATTGGCCGGACGTTCCAGGCCACCGGCGAGGAGGGTGGCGCCTTCTTCGATGCCGATCTTGATGTAGCCGGTGACCTTGTCGTAATGGGCCTGGGTAATCATCGAGCCGACCTGGGTTTTCGGGTCTTGCGGGTCGCCGACGATCAGGCGTTTGGCACGCGCGGCAAACTCGGCGACGAACTGCGGGTAAACGCTTTCCTGGATGAAGATCCGGCTACCGGCGGTGCAGCGTTCACCGTTGAGCGAGAAGATGGTGAACAGCGCCGCGTCGAGGGCGCGTTCCAGATCAGCGTCTTCGAAGATCAGCACCGGTGACTTGCCGCCCAGTTCCATGGAGTACTTTTTCAGGCCGGCGGTCTGCATGATTTTCTTGCCAGTGGCGGTACCTCCGGTGAATGAAATTGCGCGCACATCCGCGTGCCGAACCAGGGCGTCGCCGGCGGTAGCACCATAACCCTGGATGACGTTGAGCACGCCCTTGGGAATGCCGGCTTCGACGGCCAGGCGACCCAGTTCATTGGCGGTCAGCGGCGACAGCTCGGACATCTTCAGCACGGCTGTATTGCCCAACGCCAGGCATGGCGCGGTCTTCCAGGTGGCGGTCATGAACGGTACGTTCCATGGCGACACCAGGGCGCAGACTCCTACCGGCTGATACAGCGTGTAGTTGAGCATCTGGTCATCGACCGGGTAGCTGTGCCCGTCCATGCGGGTGCAGACTTCAGCGAAGAAATCGAAGTTGTGCGAGGCCCGTGGAATCAACACGTTCTTGGTCTGGTGGATTGGCAGGCCCGTATCGAGGGTTTCCAGTTCGGCCAGACGCGGTACGTTCTGCTCGATCAGTTCGCCGAGCTTGCGCATCAGCTTTGCGCGCTCCTTGGCCGGGGTCGCTGCCCATTTCGGGAAGGCTTCCTTGGCGGCGGCCACTGCCTGAGACACTTCCTCGGCGCCGCCGCTGGCGACTTCACCAATGGCTTCACCGGTAGCCGGGTTGTAATTGACGAAGGTGTCTTTGCTTTCGACCTCGCGGCCGTTGATCCAGTGTTTGATCATGTTGCTCAAGCCTCGTTACGGGCGAAGAAGAATTCCGCTTCGCTGACAATTCGATTGACCAGGCGACCCACGCCTTCCACTTCCACAATCACTTCATCACCTGGCACCACATCGGCCAAGCCTTCCGGCGTACCCGTGGCGATCATGTCGCCGGGTTGCAGGGTCATGAAGCTGGACAGGTATTCGATCAGGTAAGGGATGTCGAAAATCATGTCGGAGGTCGAGCCTTCCTGACGCAATTCACCGTTGACCCAGGTGCGCAGTTTCAGGTTGCTCGGGTCTGGAACGTCGGCAACGTCAACGATCCACGGACCGACCGGCGTTGTGGCATCGCGGTTCTTCACTCGCAGGTTGGGCCGGTAGTAGTTTTCCAGGTAGTCACGGATCGCGTAGTCGTTGCACACCGTGTAGCCGGCCAGGTACTCGAGGGCGTCTTCACGCTTGACGTTGCGCGCCGGCTTGCCGATGACGGCCACCAGTTCACATTCGTAGTGCATGTAGGCGACGTTGTCCGGACGCCAGGTGGTCTGGTTGTGGCCGGTGTAGGTGCCAGGGGACTTGATGAATGCCAGCGGTTCGGTCGGCGGCTTGAAGGCCAGTTCGGCGGCGTGGTCGGCGTAGTTCAGGCCCAGGGCGAACATGCTGCCGGTGGCCGGTGGCAACCACTCAACCTGACTCTCGGCCAGCAGGCGGCCATCGGCCAGGCGCAGAGCGTTGTGTTCTTCGACATGGGCGAGGTGGACTTCGCCTTCAAAACGGATACGGGCGTGTTTCATGGAAGCTCCTGTTACTCGGCCACGATGTGGTTGACGAGGCGGCCCAGGCCGCTGATTTCGACTTCGACGGTGTCGCCGGGCTGGACATCGACACGGCCTTCAGGGGTGCCGGTGATCAGCACATCGCCTTCGTGGAGAGTCATGAACTCGCTGATCTCGGCGATCAGCTGGGGAATGCTGCGCACGAAGTTGGCCGTGGAATTTTCCTGGCGCAGTTCACCGTTGACGAACAGTTTCAGACTTAACTGATGCGGGTTGGCGACCTGGTCACGGGCCACCAGTTCCGGGCCCAGCGAGCAGAAGCCGTCACGGCACTTGGCCTTGACCGCCGGACGGTAGTAGCTGTCTTCCGGCAGGCTGAACTCGTTGACGATGGTGTAGCCGGCCACATGTTCCAGCGCATTCTCGATGCTGACCCGGCTGGCGCTTTTGCCGATCACCACACCCAGTGCAGGGCCCGGTTGCAGGCGTTCACCTTGCGGATGAATCACGGCGCAGTCATGGCCATTGCGGGTATTGGGCGTCTTGATGAACAGCACCGGCTTGACCGGCGGTTTCTGGTAAGGCGCTTGCTCAAATTCGGCGAATCGTTGGTTCAGCAACCCTTGATAGTTCAGCGCAACGCCGAACAGGGTGCCGTTCGCAACATCATGCAGGGCACGGCTCATGCTTTTCTCCTGGCGGTGGCGGAGCAGTGACTGCTTCGCGAAATATTCGTTAACCTGTTAACGTTATAATTAATATGTTAACAATCGTCAAGCATGGCAAAATCTTCCGGCAGTGGTTAGCCGCCTGAAACCGGCGCAGGATGAAGGTCCTTGCACTGCCAACACCCAAACAAGAAAGAGAACGAGCGATGATCGATCGTCAGCCGATCCCCAATATCAACATCGGTCAGGTCTACGACCAGCGCTACAGCGATGCCGAAGTGCACTACGACAAACTCGGCAACCTGGCGGAATTCTTCGGCCGCAACATGCCCGTGCACCGACACGACCGGTTCTTCCAGGTGCATTACGTGAAGAGCGGCGCGGTGCGGGTCTATCTGGATGACCAGCAATACCTCGAGTCGGGACCGATGTTTTTCCTCACACCACCGACGGTGGCCCATTCCTTCGTCACCGAAGCGGACGCCGACGGGCACGTGTTGACGGTGCGCCAGCAACTGGTCTGGCAGTTGATCGATGCCGACCCCAGCCTGGCGCCCGGCGCGCAGTTGCCGGCGGCCTGCGTGGCGCTGGCGCGGCTGGCACCGCAATTCCAATCCGAGGTCAGGCGCCTGGAGTTTCTGTTCGAGGAACTGTGCAGCGAGATCAACGCCGATGGGCCGGGGCGGGGTTCGGCGTTGGACAGCCTGACGCGATTGATCATGATCAGTCTGCTCAGGTTGTGCGCCAACTCCCTGGAAGCCCGCCCGGCGCGCCATGAAGACTTGCGGATCTTCCACCGCTTCAACGAGTTGATCGAAGACCATTACCTGCAGCATTGGCCATTGTCGCGCTATGCCGACGGTATTGGTGTTACCGAGGCACGGCTCAATGACGTCTGCCGACGCATTGCCGACTTGCCGTCGAAACGGCTGATCCTCGAACGACTGATGCAGGAAGCCAAGCGCCTGTTGCTGTTCACCGGCAGTTCGGCCAATGAGATCTGCTACCAGCTGGGCTTCAAGGACCCGGCCTATTTCAGTCGATTCTTCCAACGTTATGCGCAGGTAACCCCTGGGGAGTATCGACTGCGACAGTCGGGTTTGCGCTGAGGTAGCCATGTTTGCTTCTCGATAGGCGTCGAGTGTCTGTGGAGCAATCATGGCTGCAGCCGGCACCCGGAAAAATGGCTTTTACAGGGAACCGATTGCACTTTTCATAGAATGTCACCACAAGGCCAAGCTGGCTTTGCTCTCCTGAATAGTTGCGTGCACTCTGTGCCGACTCTAAGCTTTGACGCTTCGACCTCTTTTTCTGCGTGAACCATGCCGACCCCCAGACCGTCCCTTACGCTCACCTTGTTGCAGGCCCGCGAAGCGGCCATGGCATTTTTCCGGCCGTTGCTCAATGAACATGATCTGACTGAGCAGCAGTGGCGGGTGATTCGTATCCTGCGCCAGCACGGCGAACTGGAAAGCCATCAGCTGGCTCATCTGGCGTGCATCCTCAAGCCGAGCATGACCGGTGTTCTTTCCCGACTGGAGCGCGACGGTATCGTCCGTCGCAGGAAGTCGTCGGAAGATCAGCGCCGGGTGTTCGTCGCTCTCACCGAGCAGGGGCAGCAGTGTTTTGTCGACATGAGTGCGGGGATGGAAAGCAATTACCTGAAGATTCAGGAGCAGTTCGGTGAGGAGCAGCTTCAACAGTTGCTGGAGCTGCTCAGTAAGCTGAAGAACATCAAGCCCTGACCGACACAATGTTTGACTGGCTTGCCGACCTCACGGGAAGCTGATGATTTTGCGGCTGGCAACGTGACTTCCGCGGGAGTTGATGCCGTCAGCCTGATGGTTGGTTCTGCGGCTGGATGTAGAAAGCACTCGATAGCACGGTTTTGAGTGATGTTCTTCTTGTTCTTGACATGCCCTCCGAATAAGTCAAAAAATGAGTCCATTCCCACTGAGGGGATATTTAAAAACCTTTAGATTTCAATGGGTCGGACGCTAGATGCGAGTCTCGTTTCCCGTTCCAGATGTTGATCTACAGATGTCTACTGAAATCTGTAAGTCATTGAAAATAGAGGCTTCGGCCTCTTTTTTCGTTCCAGTGATTTCTACTGAAAACCACCCCCCCAGCCACGCTTTTTTTGTACATTAAAACGTACATCGAAATCCGGTCCCAGGACGTGTCAGTTTTCACATAGATGATGCATTGCTGGAACCCGTACATCTCTCCTCAATCGATCGAGACGAGGAGATGTACGTATGCCTTTGACTGATATGGCTGTTCGCCACGCGAAAAACTTCGTAAAAAATTACAGCCTCAAGGACATGGACGGCTTGCACCTATTCGTCAGTTCGACAGGTGCCAAGAGCTGGCATTTTCGTTTCACCTGGCTGAGCAAGCCGGCTCGCATCTCCTTGGGAATGTATCCGGAGCTAAGCCTTAAAGACGCTCGTTCTGCTCGCGACAATGCGCGGACCTTGGTCGCGAAGGGGATTGACCCTCGAGCCGCTCGAAGAGAGGATCGTCTCGCTGCCTTGGCTGCTGATGAGAATTCTTTTGCTGCAGTCTTTCTTGCCTGGCGAACCTTCAAGGCGGTCACATTGAAGCTCGGACGCCAAACCTCGCTTTCTCAGATTGATCGCATTTTTGCCAAAGACGTTTTGCCTTTGCTTGGGCCTCTACCTATTGCCGAGATTTCTCGTCAGCACTTGATCGAATTGCTGCGCAGAATTGAGAGTCGTCAGGCGTTCACTACCGCGGAAAAATGCCGGACCTGGTTCAACCAATTGTTCCGCTATGCCATGGTTGAAAAGGGACTGATGACCAATCCCTCAGCAGATCTCGATATTGTCGCCATTCCCAAACCGCCAGTGACAAACAACCCCTATTTGTTCATGGAAGACCTTCCTGTCTTCCTGCAAAAATTACGGCATTATGGTGGTGGCAAAGCGACTGTTTTGGGTTTGCGCTTGCTGTTCCTGACCGGCGTGCGAACAGGTGAATTGCGGTTAGCTGAGCCTGATCAGTTTGACTTGGATCGGGGGATTTGGAGCGTAGCAGGATCTAGCCATTCGGTTTAGCGTCACCGGCAGGCGATCGTGAATATCAACCATGCTTTCTTTGCTGTCGGCGGTGATGATCACGAATCCCCATCAGTTGTACGTGTTTGCCTTCGATTGGCTGCGCCGGGGCCGAGAGCCGATACGTGCCTTTGAGAATGTCCTGCTCGGCACCTTCGGGCATGGGCGGGTGGGCGTAGTTTTCATTGAGCAAGGTGATGTAGTAATAGATGTCTTCGTTTTCGACATACATACGCCGCATGCCATCCTGGATGATCACCGCCAGCTCATAGGCGAAAGTCGGGTCGTAGGACACGCAGCACGGTACGGTGGACGACAGCACATGGCTGTGACCATCGTCATGTTGCAGGCCTTCGCCCATCAGCGTGGTCCTGCCGGACGTAGCGCCCAGTAGAAAACCTCGGGCGCGCGCATCGCCTGCCGCCCAGGCTAAATCGTCGACGCGCTGGAAGCCGAACATCGAGTAAAAGATGTAGAAGGGCACCATCGTCACGCCGTGGGTACTGTACGAAGTACTCGCCGCGATCCACGACGAAATCCCGCCGGATTCGTTCAGCCCCTCCTGCATGATCTGGCCATCGCGCACCTCCTTGTAATCACTCAGCTGGCCGGCGTCCTGAGGCGTATACAACTGGCCAATGTGGGAGTGCGGGTGACATAGGCGAAGTCGTCCCATAGGCACTGCTCGCCGGCCAGGTTGATCCCGTGATCGATATCGTTCATGTTCGTCCGATTTACTCTAGTAAAGTAGACCACTTGGAAAATGGTCTGCTTGCCGCACCGGTCGTGTATTGGGCTGAAGCCAAGCGACCTGAACCCTGTTGAATACAGGACTCAGGCCAGTAGGGGCTAAAAGATCGCCGAGTCGCGCAGTTGCACCATAAGGCCAAGCCAACACCAGCCGCGAGTCTAGTGCGGTTTCACATCCATCATGCAGTACGACCGCCGAGAACTTCAGCGACCCAGTCGGCTATGTACTGACCGGCATTGATACTGTTATCGAAGCTCGAATGCTGGACGCCGCCTTCACGTTCAGTGAATATTTTCAGCTGGCGTTTTGGGCTGTTGACCAACTGCTCGTAGGTGCGGTGTGCCCACTTCAGCGGAATCTGCGAATCCTTTTCACCGTGGGTGACGAGGAAGGGCACCTTGATGCGATCCAGTATGCCGTCCAGATGGACATTCTCGGCGATGCTCATGAACTCATCGGTGTCTTTGGCACCCCATACCCAAGACACATGCGACCAGTAATGTGGAACGGGGAAACTGCCTTCTTTTTCCATCCGGCGCTTCTGCACATCACGCCAGTCATGGTTTGCACCCCATACCACCCCGCAAGCGAAGCGCGGCTCGAAGGCCACTGCGCGGGGGCAGTAATAGCCGCCGAGCGACACGCCTTCCAGGCCGATGCGTTTGGCATCGATATCGCTGCGGGTTTCCAGCCAGTCCACCACACGGCTGGCCCAATGCTCGCTGTCAAAACGGGCGGTCAGGTTATGCAGACGCAGTGCTTCTCCGGTGCCAGGCTGGTCGATGATCAACGACGACACGCCACGTTTCGCCAGCCAGGCGGGCAGGCCGACGCGATATTTCATTTCTTTGGTGGAGTCCAGTCCGTTGACCTGCACCAGAATCGGCGCTGGGGCGGTAGCGCCTTCGGCACGCACCAGCAGACCGGAAATGTGTTTGCCTTCGTAAGGGATTTCAACTCGCTCGCAGTTTTCTTGCGCCAGTTCGATACCGCGTTGGAAGGTGTGTAAAAAGCGCTGATACAGCTCCACACGGCCAGGGGCACCATGGGCCTGCAGGCGTTCGCAGCTCAGATAATAGGTAGCGGCGCGGTTGTATTTTTCGCCGGCTGACAACATTCGGCCATTGGCTTCGTCTTCCTCCGCCAAGCCGCAAAGCTTGTCTGCCATTTTCGCCCAGGTTTCACGGAAGGCCTTACTGCCGGCGGCATCCGGCTGCTTGGCGGCCTCCTGCAGCGGCGCGCACATCTCTTCGATTTCGCCGATGCGGGCTCCCATTTCAATGGCGAGGTCGACGGAAAGATTCCACACGTAGTTGGTCGGGAAGTAGCGGAACATGATTGTTATTGTCCTTGTGCAAGCAAAGGCAGGCGGCCAGGTCCGGGCCAGCAGGTCCGGGTTTGACGGTTTGACGGTTTGACGGTTTGAAACAGGCTAGGGAGGGCTCAACTATTTGGCCAATCGCGAGTCGGGATGGGAGGTATTGAGAACCGCGATGGATCGGGCAGACAGATGCGCCCGGCTTAGGTGTTCCTTGCCCACAGTTCAAGCCGTAACTCCAGATACCTGGCATCGTACTTTGCGATTCCTTCTAGCGAGGGATGCGATTGGTGCCGTCGAGGTGCGATTTATTAAAGTTGCCTTTGGATCGCGCCGTTGGCCGGCAACACCCTCCAGCCCTGCCTGGAAAAAATCATCAGCAAGGGTGTGACCGGCCAAGTGCAAACACTGCTTCGAGCAGTACTCGATCCCGCTGATTGATGAACTGTCATGCCGTCGGTCACGGCATTTTTTCCGTGCTGTGAAAGGAGATGGGCATGCCTGTATTGAACCGTGTGCTTGGCAATCTATCGGTGGGTGCCAAGCTGTCGCTGGGTTTTGGCCTGGTGCTGCTGGTGACGCTGGCGGTGGCGGTTACTGCTTTTCGTTCCCTGGGTGTGTTGCAGCAGCGCGGTGAGCAATCGCGCCAGGAGTCATCGATCCGGGCACTGATCCTGCGTGCCCGTATCGCCGAGAAGGCATTCGCCCTGGATCTTGCTCCGCAGCGCCTGAACCAGGTACGCGAGACGATCGGGAAACTGAATCAGCAACTCGATGATGACCCGGCCATTAGCGCATCGCACGCCATCGTACGCACGGCTGTCAGCGCTTATCTGGAGCAGTTTCTCGGCTATGCCGATTCGTTGCGTCGGGCTCGCGAAGCCCGCTTGCGCATGCAGACGCAGGCGCAGACGGCTGGCGATAGTTTTACCCTGTTATTTCTCGATCAGCTGGATGTGCTCAACACCCGGTTGGGGAAGGGGACACCGCCGAACAGCGATCAGATGGTGCGGCTTGAGCAGACTGCCGCGTTGCGGGACAAGCTCGCCAAGCTGCGTGACAGCGAACTGTACTACTCGCTCGATGGCGAGGAGCGTTACCGCAGCGACTGGGAAATGAGCATGAGTGACCTGCTTGCCGCCATGCAGGCGCTTGATCTTGGCGAGCAGCAAGGCGAATCGCTGCAGGAGGCGAGCACTGCCCTGGGCGACTACCGCAAGGCCTTCCTCGAGTTCGTCGACAGCCATGGGCAAAGTGCGCAAAGCAGTGCGGCGATGAACGCGCAAACCGAGCAGGTGAGCAAGTTGCTGGCCCAGGCCGATGAACAGCAAAGGCAGGCGGTACTCGACGATAATCGCAATGCCGATCGCCAATTGGGCTTGATCACTTTTCTGGCGCTGGCCTTGGGCATTGGCGCCAGCCTGCTGATCCGCCAGTTGATTGTGCAGCCGCTGCGCCAGGCCGTGCAGTTGGTTCAGCGTGTGGCGGCGGGAGATCTGAGTGATCCGCTGTCAGACAGTGTTCGTCGTGATGAGCTGGGTCAGTTGTTGGGCGCCGTGGGCAGCATGCTGGGCAGCCTGCGCGGGTTGGTCGCTCGCATCGACCGTGGTGTGGGCTCTCTTAACGGCATGGCCGGCAGCCTGGCGGAAGTGACCCAGAGCAGCAGCCGTGGTATCGAACACCAGCGCCAGGAAACCGAGCTGGCCGCCACCGCCATGCAACAGATGGCCGCCACGGCGCAGGAGGTCGCCCGCAATGCGGGTGAGGCCAGCGAAGCGGTGGCGCATGCCGACGAACAGGCGCGTGAGGGCGATGAGCTGGTGCGTCAGGCGGGTGGCAAGATCGACCATCTGGCTGTGGAGATGAGTGGTTGCGCTGAAGCCATGCGGTCCCTGCTGGTGGAGAGCGCGGCGATTGGGGGCGTGCTCGATGTCATCAAGGCGGTGGCCGAGCAGACCAACCTGCTGGCGCTCAACGCCGCCATCGAGGCTGCGCGGGCTGGTGAGCATGGTCGCGGTTTCGCCGTGGTCGCCGATGAGGTGCGCGGTCTGGCACGGCGCACACAGCGCTCGACCACGGAAATCGAAGGGTTGATCGTTCGTCTGAGCAGTGTTGCCCAACAAGCCGCCGAGCGCTTGCAAGGCAGCCATGTACTGAGCGATGAAACGGTGGTGCTTGCCGCGCAAGCCTCACAGGCACTGGCGCGGATCACCCGGGCGGTGTCCAGCATCGAACGGATGAACCAGAAGATTGCCGCAGCCGCTGAGCAGCAAAGCGTGGTGGCCGAGCAAGTCAGCCAGAGTATGACGCGGGTGCGCGAAGTGGCCGAGGGCAGCGCAAGGGAAAGCCTGCAACTGCAAGTCTCAACGGCCGACTTACAGCAGGTTAGCGGTGAGCTCAACGCGGCCGTCGGGCACTTCCGCACCTGACCCGGCTCCGAGCAACGGGGGCACCTGCTGCTCCAGTTCGTTGATGATTTGGCTGATTTTTGCCCGCAGCCAACGGTGCATCGGATCCCCATCCATTGTGCGGTGCCAGAGCATGAACTCACGCATCACCGGGATTTTCACCGGTGGTTGCAGGATGCGCAGCGGCAGGTAGTTGGCGTAGAGCCTGGCCATGCGCTGGAGCATGGTGGCGACGCGTTGGGTGCCGACGATCAACTGCGGCAAGGTGTTGAAGTCGTGGGTTACCACTTCCATGCGACGAGTGAAACCGTACTGGCTCATCAGCCATTCTTCGACGCTCAGTTGTCGGTTGCGGCCAAAAATCACGGAGACATGGCCCATCTCGATGTATTGATCAAGGCTGATGCTGTCGCCCACTTGGGTGTTGCCTTCCCACACAACGCAAACGTGCTCTTCTTCGAACAGTAACTGCGATGGGTGGCCTTCGATGAGGTAGCGCTCAGGCACGATCATCATGTCGGCCTCGCCGCGCATCAGTAACTCAGTGGAGCTCTCACCCGGGCCGAGCAGTTCGAAGGTGATGTGCGGGGCTTCTTGGTGGATCTTCTGGATAACCCGGGCAAACAGAACGCTGATCAGATAGTCCGAGGTGATCAGGCGGAAATGGCGCTTGCTGGTGGCGGGGTCGAACACCGGTTTGGCGGTGATGGAGGACTGGATTGTCAGTAGTACTTGGCGCACTGGCGCCGCCAGTTCACGGGCATAGGGCGTGGGCTGCATCTTGCGCCCGACCTGCGCCAGCAGTTCATCTTCGAAATAGACACGCAGCCTGCCCAGTACACCGCTGGTGGCGGATTGGGTCATGTGCAGGCGTTCGGCGGCGCGGGTGATGTTCTGCTCTTCCAGTAACACATCAAGCGCCACCAGGAGGTTGAGATCCAGGTGGTTAAAACGCATGGCGGTCTCGATTTTTGTATTTATTTTGTAAATACCTTCCGGCCTTCCTATCGCGGCGTCAAGTCCCTTGAACGGGCGAATTGACCGATGAATATTCGATTTTCCCCGTCGTTGGCTCTGTGCAGTCAGGTATTGCGTTTGCCGATAGGTCGCATCCCGACAAGCGATTAGTCAGTGGATTTCTCCCGCGTCAGTATCGGCACGCAGTCGGTTGGCCGTGACGCTTTATCGACGCCAAAAACCAGCATCAGCAGCGCATCGCCTGGGCACTGCTCCCGCAAGCGGGGTGTTGGCCTTGCGCTGAATAATTTCAATGGAGTGGTAACAATGAACATCATCGGCCTTGATGCCTTGATTTTTGGCGTCGACGACATTCAAGCCTGTACCCATTGCCTGCGTGACTACGGCCTGCTACCTGTCGATGTCGACAGCGAGGGCGGTCGTTTTGAAGCCCTCGACGGGACTGCCGTGATCATCCGTCGTGCTGACGATGCCAGTCTGCCGACGGCCATCGGGCCTGCACCCTCGATTCGTGAAACCATTTATGGCGTGGCCAACGCGGCTGACCTTGATGCCATCGCCGATGAGTTAGGGCGTGATCGCCTGGTGACCCGCGGTGCCGATGGCTCCGTGCACAGTGTTGACGATATGGGGTTTGCCATTGGTTTTCAGGTCAGTGTGCGGCGCCCGTACAGTGCGCCGGCCGACCTGACCAATGCACCGGGCCATGCCCCCCAGCGCCCGGTCAACCAACCGGCCATCAACCCCGATATGCAGGCCCTGCCACGCACTCTTTCCCATGTGGTGTATTTCGTGCCGGATGCGCTGAAGGCCGAGGCTTTTTACAAGCGCCTGGGCTTCATGACCACCGACACCTTCGTTGGCGCGGGCCCATTCATGCGTCCAGCCGGTTCCGATGATCACCATTGCTTGTTCATGATCCAGACGCCACCGCACATGAAGGGTTGCGAGCACTTCACCTTTCACATGGGCAGCGGCACGGAAGTGCTGCTGGCCGGGCGACGTTTCGAGCAGCAAGGTTGGACCAGCTTCTGGGGGCCGGGTCGTCACCTCTTCGGCTCCAACTGGTTCTGGTACTTCAACAGCCCGTTGGGCTGTCACATCGAATACGACGCCGACATGGACAAGCACGATGACACTTGGCAAGCGCGCCAGGCCCCGTTGTCGGCAGATAACTCGCAGCTGTTCCTGTTCACTTCCAGGGAAAAATGGTTTCCGAGCGGTCCGCCGCCCAAGCAGGCCTGAGTGCGGACTTCGTCCATGAGTCACTTCGCCGTTGCGCTATGTCGCTTGGATGAACTGGTCGAAGGGCAGGCTCGCGGGTTCGATCCTCTGGGCGCGGGGAAGGACAGCGTGTTTGCCCTGCGTCATAGCGGCGAGGTGCGGGTCTATCGCAACCGTTGCCCGCATCTGGAGGTGCGCTTGGAGTACCGCAAGGATCGTTTTCTCAGTGCCGATGGCAGCCAGATTGTCTGTTACGCCCACGGTGCCCGGTTCCTTCCGGACAGTGGCCTGTGCGTTTACGGGCCGTGCCTGGGGGAGCGCCTGAGTGCTCTGCAATGGCATGCAGAGGCCGATTGGCTGGTGCTCGAAGCGGGTCAATTGGAGGCGTGTGCACCTTAGTTAACGTATCGCGGTAGCTGATACATCGTATCCCTACATGCGATTAGTCAAACGCCTGCTTTGCCGAGAAAGTGAACACAACGCGGTAGCGAATGCGTGCAGAAACAGCCGGTAGTGAAGCCTGAGATCGCTCCGGCAGAGCGCTAGCGTGAATAACAAGAATAAGAGTGAGACGAGCATGAACGCAGTAAAAAAGGTGCTTATCGTCGGTGGTGGTATCGGTGGTCTATGTGCCGCAATCGCTTTGCGTCGCAAGAACATCGTAGTCGATCTTGTCGAGCTCAAGACGCAGTGGACAGTCTACGGCGTCGGCATCATCCAGCAGAGTAACGTCGTGCGCGAGATGGCCAAGTTGGGTGTGTTGGACGGCTACCTGGATGCCGCCTATGCGTTCGAGGATGTGGTCATCTATAGCACGGCCGGTGATCAGTTGGCGCGAATTCCCGGTCAGCGCCTGGCCGGCCCCGAGTATCCGGCCAACGTCGGCATCTCGCGTCTGGACCTGCATCAAGTCCTCAGCGAAACCACTGTTGCCCTGGGCGCCTCGATTCGCCTGGGCCTGAGCGTGCAAACCCTGGAGCAGGTGGGCGAGGGGGTGGATGTGCTGTTCACCGACGGCAGTCGCGGCCGATACGACCTGGTCGTGGGGGCTGATGGCCTGTACTCCAAAATGCGCGGTTTGCTGTTCGGCGAGCAGTACCAGCCGCGCTTCACCGGCCAATCGGTGTGGCGCTACAACTTCCCACGCATCGCGGGAATCGATCATCTGGCCAGCTTCCAGGGGGCTGCCGGCAATGCCGGATTGGTGCCGCTGGGCCGCGACCAGATGTACATGTTTGTGACCTCCCATGAACCCGCTAACCCCAGGATGGATGCCGCCACGCTGGCCACCGAGATGCGCCAGCGCCTGAACGGTTTCACCGGCCTGATCGGCGAACTGCGAGAGCAGATCAGCGACAGCGACCGGGTGATCTACAAGCCGTTGGAGGTGGTGTTCGTCAGCGAGCCTTGGTACCGCGGTCGTGTTGTGCTGATTGGCGACGCGGTGCACACCACCACGCCGCACCTGGGCCAGGGCGCCGGCATGGCCATTGAAGATGCCGTCGTGCTTGGCGAAGAGTTGGTCGCCGGTGGCAGCGTTGAACAGCAGCTTGAACGCTTTATGGCGCGCCGTTACGAGCGCTGCAAATTCATCAGCGAAAGCTCGATGCTGGCCGGTGACAAGGAAATGGCCCATGACCGCAGCTTCGACCGGATCGGCCTGGTCAGGCGGATGCTCGAAGTCACGGCAGAGCCCATCTGAGGCGCCGGCAGGACTGATTTCACTCTCCCATGGATGTTTCATGCCCGTGCAGGTTTGGCCCGGTTCGACTGCGGGCGCGGTTTCACCAGAAGAGCTGACATACAACAACAATAAAGAGGGTTACTTCGATGGCTACTCGCAAGTTCGCTGCGTCGCGGCGCGTCCCCTTCACCTTGACCCTTGCGGCCAGCCTGGGGCTTGGCGCTTCGGCGGTCCAGGCCTTTCAGATCGACACCGGCAATCCCGATCTCAGCTTGCGCTGGGACAACACGCTGAAGTACAGCGCGGCCTGGCGCCTGAAAGACCCCAGCAGCAAACTCAGCGAGGGGCAGACGGCGTTGAACCAGAATGACGGCGATCACAACTTTGGAAAGGGGCTGATCTCTAATCGCCTGGATATTCTTTCCGAACTGGACATCGGCTTTCACAACTTCGGCGCCCGTCTGAGCGGTGCGGCCTGGTACGACACCGTTTACCAGGACCGCAACGACAATAACGACGCGGCCAGTGCCAACCAACGTTCGGTGGGTTTCGACGAATTCACCAGCGACACCCGTCAACTGCACGGTGGTGACGGTGAACTGCTGGATGCCTTTGTCTACTGGAACGGTGAGCTGGCCGACCGTACCTTATCGGTTCGCGCGGGGCGTCACGGCCTGATCTGGGGTGAGAGCCTGTTCTTCGGCGGCAACGGCATTGCCGGTGCCATGGCGCCAGTGGACGTGGTCAAGGCGCAATCGGTACCCAACACCCAATTCAAGGAAATCACCCGGCCGGTCAACCAACTCTCTACCGCCTACCAACTGACCGACGATGTGTCATTGGGCGCCTTCTACCAGTTGGAGTGGGAGGCCACCCGCTTGCCGGGCGCCGGCAGTTATTTCTCCACCAGCGATACCATCGGTGAAGGCAATGAACGGCTGATCACTGGCGGGCCGTTTCCAGATTTTCTTGGCGGTAATGCCAACAGCCCTGCCGCGTTTTTCCATGGCAAGGACAAGAAAGCCAGGAGCTCCGGCCAAGGCGGCCTGCAGCTCAAGTACAGCACCGGGACGACGGATTACGGTCTGTATGCGCTCCAATATCACGAGAAAACCCCAACGCTGTACTTGAAGCCAAATGCCACCGGGCCGAACTTCAGTACCGGGCAAGTCGGCGAATACTCCTGGGTTTACCCGGAAGATATCCGTGTCCTGGGGGCCAGTTTCGCTACCTCCGTAGACGAGTACAGCTTTGCCGGCGAGGCATCGATGCGCTGGAACATGCCGCTGGTGTCCAACGCCCAGACCGTCCTGCCGGGCGTCGAGGCGGACAACAACGATGACGCCCTCTATGCCGTCGGCCGTACGGCTCACGTCAACCTCAACGTCCTGGCATCGCTGGGCCCTTCCTTCGTCGCCAATGAAGCCAGCTTGGTAGGGGAAATCGCCTGGAACCGCCTGCTCGCCGTGACCAGGAACCGCGCCGCCCTGGACCCTAACGCTACCGATGACGGCCTGGGCTTGAAGTTGGTGTACACGCCTACCTATCGCCAGTTCTTCCCGGGCGTGGATATCAGCGTGCCGCTGGGCATCAGCTATTTCCCCATGGGCAAGTCGGCTGTGATCAGCGGGTTCGGCCCCGACAGAGGAGGGGACATGAACATCGGCGTCTCCGCCACCTATCTGGACCAAGTGACCGTGGGGCTGACCTACACCCACTTCTACGGTCCCGAGGACACCAGCCTCAACACCGCCAACCAGTTCAATTACAAGCAGTCGTTGAAGGACCGGGATTACCTGGCTTTCTCCGTCAAGACCACGTTCTAAGAGGATTCGCGCATGACCATTCAGTTCACTCTAAAGGCCTTGTGCTTGACCCTGCTGGCTGCTGCCGCGCCGATGACCCTGGCCGCCAGTGCTGAACAAGCGGCCGCGCTGGGCAAGACCCTGACGCCCTTTGGTGCCGAGAAAGCGGGCAATGCCGACGGCAGCATTCCAGCCTGGGATGGTGGCTACACCAAGGTCGATCCGGCCTACGCACCGGGCAGCAAGCGCGGCGATCCGTTTGCCGCGGACAAGCCATTGTTCAGCATCACCGCGCAGAACCTGGCGAAGTACGCCGACAAGCTCAGCGACGGAACCAAGGAGCTGTTCAAGCGCTTCCCGGAAACCTATCGCATCGATGTCTATCCGACCCGGCGCACGGCTGCCGCGCCGCAGTGGGTCTATGACAACACGATCAAGAATGCGACCCGAGCCAAACTGGTCGACAGCAGTGCCGGCCTGATACCCGGAGGTGCCTATGGTGGTATCCCGTTCCCGATTCCACAGAACGGTACCGAAGCCATATGGAACCACTTGCTGAACTGGCGCGGTACCTCATTGGCGATGCATTTTCGCCACTACCTGATGACCGCGGACGGTAATCAGGTGATGACGAGCGACGGTCTGTTGTCCCAGGAAATGCCCTACTACTTCGAGGAAGGCACGCCAGAAACCTTCGCGGGTGATTATTGGCTGGTCCACTTTGTCAATCTCGGCCCGGCGATTCGTGCCGGCGAGCAGATCCTCGGGCGTGAGAACCTCAACGGCGACAAATCCCAAGCCCATGTCTATTTGAGCGGTCAGCGCCGTGTGCGCACGTTGCCCAACGCCTGCTGCGATACACCCACGCCGTCCACCGCCGGGGTCATGTCATTCGACGAGTTGAGCGTGTGGGGGGGACGTACGGACCGGTTCGACTGGAAATTGGTGGGCAAGCAGGAGATGTATGTTCCCTACAACACCAACAAGGCGCAGACCGCTGGCCAGCCGCAAGACCTGTTAGGCAAGCACCATCTGAACCCTGATTACGTGCGCTGGGAGTTGCACCGCGTCTGGGTGGTCGAGTCGACGTTGGCCGCCGGCAAGCGTCACCAGTTGCCCAAAGGCCGTTACTACCTCGACGAAGACACCTGGCAGGCCTTGCTGGGCGACCGTTGGGATGCCAGCGGTCAACTGGCCAAGACCCTGTGGTCCCTGCCTTCCGTACTGCCCGACCTGCCAGGCCTGGTGCAACTGTCTGCCGGCTTTTATGACCTGACCTCGGGTGCGTGGTTTATCCAGAACCTTTACGCCGGAATGCCGGAACAGTATCGCGTGGTTGATCGGTACAAGACCTCGGAGTTCTCGCCAGCGGCGATGGCCGGGCGCGGCGTGCGTTAAGTCTGAACTGAGAGTGAAGGGCAGGCCTGTCGGTCTGCCCTTGGGGTGCGAGTGTTTTTCCGAGGTAGGTTATGAACAGAATCAGTCAGGCGGGCTCTTTGCTCTTGGCCCTGTATTTGCCCTTCGCCACGAGCGAGTGCCTGGCAGGGCCGACTGCCGTGGGCGCGCCGCTGAGTACCCCGGCCATGCCGGTGCCGGCTGCGCAGAAGAGCGTATTGATCGATCTGGCGCGGGCCGGCACACGTCTGGTGGCCGTGGGCGAGCGCGGCCTGGTGCTGCTTTCCGACGACCATGGGCAAAGCTGGCGTCAGGCCTCGGTACCGGTTTCGGTCAGTCTGACGGCGGTGCAGTTCGTCGATGCGCGCAATGGTTGGGCCGTCGGTCACGCTGGCGTGGTATTGGCCACTCGTGATGGTGGCGAGCACTGGACGCTGCAACTCGACGGCGCGCGTGCGGCACAGCTCGAACTGGATGCAGCCAAGGCCGACCAGGCCACGGCTGCCAACCCGGATGACGCATTGGCACGCGTACAAAATGCCGAGCGTCTCGTCGCCGATGGTGCGGACAAGCCTTTCCTGGCGCTCGAGTTCATCGATGCACAACACGGGCTGATCGTCGGCGCCTACGGGCTGGCGCTGTGGACCACGGATGGCGGTGCCACGTGGCAGTCGCTGATGGGGCACATCGCCAACCCGAACGGGATGCACTTGTACGCCATCAGTCGCCAGGGCGCGCGCTGGTTCCTGGCTGGCGAGCAGGGTTACCTGGCGCGCTCGGATGACGACGCGGTTTCGTTCAGCCAGTTGGAAAGCCCCTATGAAGGTAGTTTCTTCACCTTGCAGAGCCGCGCCGATGGCGCCTTGCTGGTTGGCGGCCTGAGGGGAAACGCCTTTATCTCCAATGATGCTGGCGAAAGCTTCCAGCGCCTGTCAGTCCCCATGCCGATTGCCTTCAACGATGCCACCCGCCTGGCCGACGGCCAGGTGCTGCTGGTCAACCAGGGCGGTGCTTTGTTCCTCAACGGTGAGCAGACCGGGCCGGCGCTGCTGCCACTGGGCAAGCCCTTGGGTAAGCCTGTTTCAAGTCTGATCGAGGCCGCCGATGGCAGCCTGATCGTTGCTGGTTTCACTGGGCTGCAGCGTATTGCGCAGCCATCCACTGCCGCTTCGGAGTGAGGTTATGACGTCCCCTAGCAATTTCTCCCGGCCCCCTGCGAATGCGTTCGAAGACTTTGATCCGCGTTCCGGTTCGGTGCTCGAGCGAGCACTGTTCAACCATCGCCTGTGGGTGTTGCTGCTGTGCCTGGCGACCACGCTGGTGCTGGGTTGGCAGTCCAGTCGTGTCGAGCTCAATGCCAGTTTCGAAAAAATGATCCCCACCCATCATCCCTATATCGCCAACTACCTTGAGCACCAGCAGGAGCTGAGCGGGTTGGGTAACGCAGTGCGCATCGCGGTGGTCAACAAGCGGGGCGACATCTACGACAGCGCCTACCTCAAGACCCTGCAGGCGTTGAGCGACAAGATCTATCTGCTGCCCGGTGTCGACCGTGCGTACATGAAGTCGCTATGGACGCCGGCCACGCGATGGGTGGCGGTGACCGAAGCAGGCCTGGACGGTGGGCCGGTCATCCCGGATAACTACGATGGCGGCGCCGCCAGCCTCGCGGCATTGCGGCGCAATGTGCAACTGTCCAACGAAATCGGCCAGTTGGTGGCTTTCGACCAGGCCTCGAGCATCATCCATGTACCCCTGCTGCAGCGCACCCCCGACGGCAAACCGTTGGACTACACCAAGCTGTCGCAACAACTGGAGTCGCTGCGCAGCCAATATCAGAGCGACAGCATCGACATTCGTATCACCGGTTTCGCCAAGAAAGTCGGTGACTTGATCGCCGGTCTGCAGCAGATCCTGATGTTCTTTGCCGTGGCCATTCTGATCACCGCCGTGGTGCTCTATTGGTATACCCGCTGCATACGCAGCACCTTGCTGGTGGTGTTCTGCTCGCTGGTGGCGGTGGTCTGGCAGCTCGGCCTGCTGCCGCTGTTGGGCTATCAACTGGATCCCTATTCGGTGCTGGTGCCGTTTCTGGTGTTTGCCATTGGCATGAGCCATGGCGCACAGAAGATGAACGGCATCATGCAGGACATCGGTCGTGGCATGCACCGTGTGGTCGCCGCGCGCTTCACTTTCCGCCGCCTGTTTCTCGCCGGTCTCACCGCGCTGCTCTGCGACGCGGTCGGCTTTGCGGTGCTAATGATCATCAAGATCCAGGTGATCCAGGACCTGGCGATGATCGCCAGCATTGGCGTGGCCGTGCTGATCTTCACCAATTTAATCCTGCTGCCGGTACTGCTCTCCTATGTTGGGGTCAGCCGCCGCGCTGCGCGACTGAGTCTGAAAAGCGAGCACGCTGAACAAGCCGGCCGGAATCGCCACGGGTTCTGGCGCTTCCTAGACCTGTTCACCCAGCGTCGCTGGGCTGCGTTGTGCATTGCCCTGAGCCTGGCACTGGCTACCGCCGGCTTCGTGGTCAGCCTGCAATTGAAAATCGGTGATCTGGATGCGGGCGCACCCGAGCTGCGGGCCGATTCGCGCTACAACCAGGATGATGCGTTTCTTACCCATCACTACGGCGCCAGCAGCGATCTGTTCGCGGTCATGATCAAGACGCCTGCCAGCGCCTGTTCGCGTTATGACATCCTGCGCAAGGTCGATGCGCTCGATTGGCAGTTGCGCACCTTGCCAGGTGTTGATTCGACCAATTCGCTGGCGCTGCTCAACCGCCGGATGCTGGTCGGCCTCAGCGAAGGCAGCCCGAAGTGGTACGAGCTGCAGAACAACCAGGCGATGCTCAACATGGTCACCGCCGGGGCGCCGCGCGGGCTGTACAACGAAGACTGTAGCCTGCTGACACTGTACGTCTACCTCTCCGACCACAAGGCGCAAACCCTGACCCGCCTGGTGGATCACGTCGAACAGTTCGCTGCGGCGAACAATACCGATGAGGTCCAGTTCCTCCTGGCCGCTGGCAATGCCGGGATCGAGGCTGCGACCAATATTGTCGTCAAGCAGGCCAATCGCGAAATGCTGTTCTGGGTCTACGGCGCCGTGATCCTGCTATGCCTGATCACCTTCCGTTCCTGGCGTGCCACGATTTGTGCGGTGATTCCGCTGATGCTCACATCGATCCTCTGCGAGGCGCTGATGGTCTGGCTGAACATTGGGGTCAAGGTCGCAACCCTACCGGTGATTGCCCTCGGCGTGGGCATCGGCGTCGACTATGCACTGTACGTGATGAGCATCCTGCTCGGTCATATGCGCCAGGGCACAAGCCTTTCGGAGTCGTATTACCGGGCACTGCTGTCCACCGGCAAGGTGGTGATGCTGACCGGTGTGACCCTGGCTATCGGCGTGGCTACCTGGATGTTTTCGCCGATCAAGTTCCAGGCTGACATGGGTGTGCTGCTGGCCTTCATGTTCGTCTGGAACATGGTCGGTGCGCTGGTTTTGTTGCCGGCCCTGGCCCACTTCCTGTTGCCGAGCAAGCGTGTGAGCAAGAGGCGGGCTGAGCATAAACCCCGGGATGAGACCCGCTGCCTGATAAGTGTGCCGCTGATGCCCGCCCCAGCCGAGGAGGGGGCCAGGGTGCAGCACTGCAAGATGACTTCCGTCCACGGCCAGACAGTACCGGCGGCGGCTAATCCGGTCGCGCCACAATAACAAGAAAGGACTTTGCCATGCCTCGTATGTATCTGTTCCAGCAGCCTCTCTGGCTTGACCTTATCGCCGGCCTGACCACCTTCGGTATGGCGTTTTGCGCGGCCCAACCATCGGAGGTGCGCGATGAGCGTTGAACGCCAGGCAGGCTTGCCACAGTCGTTGTTACTGTTGCTCGGCAGTTGCCTGCCGGTGCTCGGTGCGGTGTTGCTGGCACCCATACTGCCGCGTATGCAGGAGCACTTCGCCGATACACCGGGTGTCGCCGTGCTGGTGCCCATTGCCCTGACGCTACCGGCGTTGATGATTGCCCTGTTGGCACCTTTCGCCGGGATCATCGCCGACCGGCTCGGGCGCAAGCCGTTGCTGATCGGCGCGATGTTTCTCTACACCCTCTGTGGCGTGCTGCCGCTATGGCTGGACTCACTACAGGTCATCGTTATCAGCCGCGCCGGCATCGGTTTGGCCGAGGCGGCGATTATGACCTGCTGCACCACGATGATGGGCGACTACTACAGCGGCGCGCGGCGTGAACGCATGTTCGCCCTGCAAATGGTTGCTACCTCGTTGTCGGCGGCGATTTTCATTGCCGTCGGTGGCGTGCTCGGCGAGCACGGCTGGCGCACACCGTTTGCCCTGTATGGGCTAGGGCTGGTGTTTCTGCCGCTGATGGTCAGGTTGCTGTGGGAGCCACGCGCGCATGTCGTCACAGCGACAACAGCGGTGAGCAGGGCATTCCCCTGGCGCGCCTTGGCACCGTTGTATGTCCTGTCATTCCTTGCTGGCTTGAGCCTGTTTGTCGTGCCGGTACAAGTCGGTTATCTGCTCAACCTGCTGCATGTCGAAGGGTCGCAACAGATCGGCATGACCATGGGCGCCAGTCAGCTCGGCGTACTCGCCGGCGCCCTGAGTTTCCGTCTGTTCAGTGGTGTACCGGCGTACCGGCAGATGCTCCTGGCCTTCGTCGCGGCCGGTATTGGTGGCGGGCTGCTGGCGGTGGCCGACAGTCATGGGCTGGTGGTGATCGCCGTACTGATCAACGGCCTGGGCATCGGCCTGATGATGCCGACCCTGCTCACCTGGATCATGGCCCAGGTCGACTTCCACCAGCGCGGCCGCGCCGCCGGTGGCTTCACGTCGATGTTCTTTGCCGGTGAGTTCGCCAGCCCGCTGGTGGTGCTGGCGATCACCGGTGGAGTGAGCAGCGCTTTGCCAGCCGCGCTGGGGATCGTTGCGGGCCTTCAACTATTGGTGGCCTTGGCTTGCATTCGGCTGCGTGGTCGCGGGGCTGTTATTCCTGCCATTTAGCCGCAGCACATTTTCTCTTGGTAATAAAAGCGCCGCGTGGCGGGTAGCAGCAAGAGCAAGGTTAAAACCATTGACGCAGTCCTGCATGAAACCCTGCCTCAGATTCAAAACGGCGCTTTATCAAAATAAGAAAACGAGGAAAAAATCATGAATTATTTGCTCAACACATGGTACATCGCTGGATGGGTAGACGAGGTTGCGCAAGGGGGGCTGCTTGGGAGAACCATTGTCGAGCAACCCATTGTGTTCTTTCGCGATAGCCAGGGCACCATTCAGGCTATCGTTGATCGCTGCCCTCACCGTTTTGCTCCGCTGCACATGGGCAAGATTGTCGGTGACAGCGTTCAATGCCCGTACCACGGCTTGCGTTTCGATGGCAGTGGCCAATGTACTCACAACCCCCATGGTGAAGGGAATATCCCCAAGGCTGCCTGTGTTCGCTCGTTCCCTGTCGCTGAGCGCCATGCGGCGATCTGGGTCTGGCTGGGCGATCCGACACGGGCCAGCGATGCGCTGATCCCCGACTTTTCCTTTTTTGAGCAGGCTCCAACCCATGCCAAAGGTAATGGGTATTTGCCAACCCGTGCGCACTACGAGCTGCTGTCCGACAACATCATGGATCTGAGCCACGTCGATTTCCTGCACCCCGATACGCTGGGTGGTGGAGCGTTGTCACGCACGCGCGCCAACATTGAGGAGCTGCCCAACGATCGCGTGCGCATCAGTTGGTGGGCTCCTGATGACGTCCCTCCGCCCGCTTTCAGCGCTCATCTTGAAGACCCGACTCGAGCTGACGTCTGGGCCGAGGTCATATGGCAAGCGCCTGGTCTGATGCTGCTGGGCAGTGGCGCCACTCCTCCAGGGAGCTCCAGGGAAGAGGGGCCCTATACATGGAACCTGCATCTGATGACGCCGCAGGACGCGACGAATACCCATTACTTCTTTGCAAATACGCGCAGTTTCGAGCAGGACAATGCGCAGTTGAATGCCTTCGTCCAGAACATGTTGATCGGTATTTTCGCTGGTGAAGATAAACCCATGGTTGAGGCTCAACAGCGTCAAATTGGTGAGGTTGAACTGCTTGGCCTTAACCCTGTGTTGCTTCCAGTCGATGCTGGGGCTGTGCGCTGCCGACGTGTTTTGCGCCGATTGATCGCCGCCGAGCAGTCAGTGGGTATCCAGTGATGATCGATGTAGTTGTTACCCGCAAGCGTCGCGAAGCCGAAGGCATTTACAGCTTCGAACTGGCCGCGATTGACCATTGCTCTCTGCCTGCTTTCAGTGCCGGCTCGCATATCGACGTGCACTTGCCCAATGGCTTGGTGCGTCAGTACTCGCTGTGCAATCACCCCGAAGAGAACCACCGCTATCTGCTGGGTGTTCTGCTCGACCCCACGTCTCGTGGAGGTTCCAAGGCCATGCACGAACAGGTGCAGGAAGGTAGCCGGCTGCGTATCAGCGAGCCACGCAACCTGTTCCCGCTGCAGCATGCAGCGGGGGCCAGCGTGCTGTTCGCCGGCGGTATCGGTATCACGCCGATCCTTTGTATGGCCGAGCATCTGGCACAGATCGGCGCTGCTTTCGAGCTCCACTACTGCGCCCGCTCAACTGATCGAATGGCCTTTATCGAGTACATCCGCCATTCGACATTTGCCGATCGTGTGCATGTCCATGTCGACGATGGCGAGAATTCTCAGCGTCTCGACGCCGCTCGGGTTTTATCCATGCCAGTCGACGACCGTCACCTGTATGTCTGTGGCCCTAACGGCTTCATGGAACACGTGCTCGGTACTGCGCGTGAGCATGGCTGGGCCGAGGCGCAATTGCACCGTGAGTACTTTGCCGGCGCCGCTGTCCCGGCGAGCGAGGCGGGTGGTTTTGAGGTGCAGCTGGCCAGTTCAGGACTGTGTCTCCAGGTGCCTGCCGACCGCAGTGTGGCGCAGGTGTTGCTGGAGGCCGGCATCGACATACCTTTGTCTTGCGAGCAGGGCATCTGTGGCACCTGTATGACTCGCGTACTGGAAGGCGAGCCGGACCATCGCGACATGTTCTTGACCGATGCCGAGAGAGCTCGCAACGACCAGTTCACTCCTTGTTGCTCTCGTGCCAGGAGCGCACGACTGGTTCTCGATCTTTAAGGTTTTTTTCATGAATCAATCTCTACACGCTGCGCGCCATTCTTTCTCGAAGTCCGTTCGCAAACTGATTGAGGAGTCGAACATGCAACAACTTCCCGGTTTCAAACGAGTGGTCACCGGGCACGATGCCCAGGGGCGGGCGGTGGTCGCGCTCAGCGGATCGACGCCCAATAGTTTCCCGCTCAAGGCAGTACCCGGCACCGTCTTCCATGAGATCTGGAACAATGGCGCCAGCCCGGCCATTCTGGATAACGGCGACGACCCTACCAGCAAGCCGCTTCAATTGAGTCCCGCACCGTTGGGCAGTGTCTTACGCGTGGTGGATATTCCGCCTGACAGCGTGCAGAACCAGGTCAGTGCCGAGGATGCCGCGGCGGCCTTCGCCGAAATTGGACAGGCCCATGCCGGTACGGGGCAGGCTGATTCCAGACACAAGCTGATGCACCGCACCGAAACGCTCGATTACGGCGTGGTCACGGAGGGCGAGGTCTGGCTGGTGCTGGACGGCGAGGAGGTGCATCTCAAACGCGGTGACATCGTCGTGCAGCGAGGTACCAATCACGCCTGGAGTAATCGCACCGAGCAGATGGCACGCATGCTATTCGTGCTGCTCGACGGCCGCTTCGCCCCTGAACTGCAAGGAGAACAACCATGAAGTTAAGCACCCTCAAGGATCACAGTCGCGACGGTCGCCTGCTGGTGGTATCGCGCAATCTGGCCTGGGCGGTGGATGCCAGCGATATTGCCGCGACGCTGCAGGATGCCATCGATCATTGGGCCAGCGTCGAGACCGCTTTGCGCGCGCGGTATGACGCCTTGAATGAGGGATCGCAGGCCGGTGCCTTTGCCTTCGATCCGCAGCAGGCCGCTGCACCGTTGCCGCGTGCCTGGCAGTGGTTGGATGCCTCGTCTTTCCTCAGTCATGGGGCGCGGATGCAGAAGGCTTTTGCGCTTGATCCAATCGAAGGCGTTGAACACACCCCGCTGATGTATCAGGGCTGCGGCGATGATTTCCTGGGGCCCCACGACGACATCGTTCTACCGAGTGAAGCGCACGGCATCGACTTCGAAGGTGAGTACGCGGTGTTGGTCGATGACGTTCCCATGGGCTGCTCGGCAGAAGAGGCCGCAAGCCATATTCGACTCATTCTACAAGTCAACGATGTCAGCCTGCGAGCGCTCGGGCCACGTGAAATGAAGACAGGCTTTGGTTTTATCCAAGCCAAATCCTCATCAAGTTTTGCGCCGGTGGCGATTACCCCTGACGAGCTGGGCGAAGCCTGGCGTGATGGGCGTGTGCATCTGCCGCTGAGGGTGGATTGGAACGGTCAGTGGTTTGGTCATGCCCATGGCGGAGCCATGCATTTTGGCTTTCATCAGTTGATCGCTTACGCGGCGCTGACCAGGCGCCTCAGGGCGGGCTGCCTGATAGGCTCCGGCACCGTTTCCAATACTGATCCCAGCGTTGGCGCTGCCTGCATCGCCGAACGTCGTGCCGTTGAGATGATTGAGCAAGGCGCGCCACAGACGCCCTTCATGTGCTTCGGTGATCGCGTGCGCATGGAAGTCTTCGATCTGCAAGGGCAGTCGGTATTCGGGGCGATAGACCAGCGAGTCGTGCGCGGAGGCATCCCATGCGCGTGATGATTACCGGGGCCAATGGTTTTGTCGGGCGGGCGCTGGTGAAACGATTGCTCGAAACAAATGAATTACAAGGCCGGTCGATCAGCGCGTTGATACTGCTGGATAAAGAGTTGGTGGGATTTGCTGAAGATAAGCGTCTGCGCCGGCATTGCGGCAGTGTTACCGACGCCGCGTTGTTGCGTCGTGCGCTGGCCGATGGCATTGATGTGGTTTTTCACTTGGTCAGTATCCCTGGTGGGGCAGCCGAGCAGCACTATTCGATGGGCTATCAGGTCAACCTGCTGGCAAGCCTGGAGTTGCTTGACCAGTTGCGCGAACAGCCTGGCGCACCGGTGCTGGTGTATGCCAGCAGCGTGGCGGTGTACGGGGGCGACCTGCCGGCGCGAATCGATGAGCGTGCCGCGCCGCGCCCGCAGTTGAGTTACGGTGCGCACAAGGTGATGGTGGAAATGGCGCTCAACGA
This sequence comes from Pseudomonas sp. NPDC089918, assembly GCF_050280605.1. NCBI lineage: Bacteria > Pseudomonadati > Pseudomonadota > Gammaproteobacteria > Pseudomonadales > Pseudomonadaceae > Pseudomonas > Pseudomonas sp. NPDC089918. Next base: position 93,204 of record NZ_JBNNVP010000014.1, read on the forward strand.
TCTTGCCCGACGAGGCGAGGTGGACGGTCGTGCCGTGCGCCTGCCCGGCATTGTCGCTCGTCCACGTGAGCCCAATGGACTGCGTTCGGCTTTCATGAGTGATCTGCTGCACGCTTTCGCCGAAAGCCAGCCGTATTGTTGTCCGGTTTCGCCGCAGGCACAGGCATGGTGGATGTCCGTGAGGTGTTGCGTGGATAACCTGTTACGGGCCGCCGAACTGCAGGCCGCCGAGCTCGGCGAGTCACGCGTCTGGCAATTACCGCTGTTGCACCTGTCGATTGCCCAGGTCATCGATGCCCTGGCCGCTGCCTACGGCCAGGAACGCCGCGCGTTGATCAGCTTCGCACCGGATGCTGGACTGGAAGCGTTGTTCGGCAATTTCCCCGCGATGAAAACCCCCCATGCCCGTGCCCTTGGCTTTCGTCATGACGGCTCTGCCAGCGCCTTGATACGTAATAGTTTGAATTTTGCTACACCGACGCGCCGTGCGCGTGGGCGGCTGACTCCAGGAGTGACCGAAAATGCAATCAACTAAACGCCGTCTGGTGGACCTGTCCGTTACCCTGGACAACAACCCATACACTGATCCGCCGCCGTTGCTACCGAAAATCGACTACATGGACCACCAACAAGGTTGGCCGGAGATGGCCGCGATGTTTCCCGGCCTTTCCAAGGAACAGTTGCCTGGCAATGAGTCATGGGCCGCCGAACGCCTGCAGATCACTACTCACAGTGGTACGCATATGGATGCTCCCTGGCATTACGCCTCGACGACCGACGGCGGCAAGCCGGCTTTCGGCATCGACGAGCTGCCGTTGGACTGGTGCCTGCAACCCGGCGTGAAGCTGGATTTTCGTCATTTGCCGGATGGCCATGTGGTCAGCGCTGCCGAAGTGCAAGCTGAGCTGGCGCGCATCGATCACGTGCTACAGCCGCTGGATATCGTCCTGGTCAATACCCGCGCCGGTGCGCTGTTTGGCCAGCCGGGCTATCTGGATGCCGGGGTTGGCATCGGCCGCGAAGCCACGTTGTTTCTGCTGGAGCACGGCGTGCGCGTGGTCGGTACCGATGCCTGGAGCTGGGATGCGCCATTCAAGTACACGCGCGAACGCTTCGCGGCCACTGGCGACGCCTCGATCATCTGGGAAGGACACAAGGCCGGACGCGACATCGGCTACGGTCAGATGGAGAAACTGGCCAATCTGGAATGCTTGCCGGCCCACGGTTTCCAGGTGTCCTGTTTCCCCTACAAGATCAGGCACGCCTCGGCCGGTTTCGTCCGTGCGGTGGCGATTTTCGAGGAATGAGCCTGCCACCGGACGATCGAAAAAAACGCCGTAGCCTCTCTCAGGGGCTTGAGGCTCTGCTCTCAACGCACATTCTTGAGGGGCGACTGCGGGGCGGTGAAAAGTTGCCCACCGAGGCGGCCATCATGCTTGAGCATGGGGTCAGCAGAACGGTAGTGCGCGAGGCAATGTCTCGTCTACAGGCCGCTGGAATGGTTGAGACACGCCATGGTGTCGGGACTTTTGTGCGGGGTAGCGCTCTATCGCTGGAGGCCTTCATCGACCCGGCTACGATCGGCATCATCATTGATTCGCTGGCTATCATGGAGTTTCGGATCGGCCTTGAGGTAGAAGCAGCCGGGCTCGCCGCTCAACGACGTACCCCAGATCATTTGAGTGAGTTGCGGGTGCTTCTCGATCAGCTTGGACAGCGCGCAGTCAGCATCAATGACAGAGCAGCGTTGGATTTTCAGTTCCATTTGAGCATTGCGCAGGCGACAGGGAATCACTATATCGCCAACACACTTCGTAACCTCGGCGTCGTCATCATTCCACGCAGCCGACTGGATTCTGCTCGTCTTTTTCATGATGAGCCTTTGCACTACGAACAGCGCATGCAAAGCGAGCACGAACAAATTTATGAGGCAATTCTTAACCAGGACCCTGAATACGCGCGCGCTGCCATGCGCTTGCATCTTCATGATAGCCGCGAGCACTTGCATCAGGTGCACGAAGAACTGGAGGGGGGGTAGGGGGCTTTTTTGATGAGCACGGCAAAGAACACGCAAGTCAGATAATCAAGCGCCATGACCCGAAAATGGTGGTTGCTTTCGACAATGCTTTATCCAGGTATGGGTGTGATTGACATCTGGATCTCGAGACGAACCGGGGAGCGGATGACATGCACAACGATAAGAACCTTCAGGGTGCCCATGTGCTTGACCCCACAGCGCAGCCTGCGGCCGCAGCTTTGACGATGGTCGATCCTCGATGGATATTGTTCGTACGGGTCGCGGCGGCTGGAAGTCTCAGTAAAGCGGCTGTTTTACTTGATATGCCTCAGTCCATGGTGAGTCGAAATATTGCTCAGCTCGAATCGCAATGTGGCGAGCGGCTGTTTCATCGTACCGGACGCGGGGTGGTCCTGACTGAGTTTGGGGAGCAGTTGTTGCCTTGCGTATCGAGTCTTCTCGCGGACGCTGAAGGCCTTGCCGATGACATTCGTACCCGGCGTGGAAAACCGATGGGGGAGGTGGTCGTAGGGATGCTGCCTTCTGCGGTACGTCGGTTTGCCGGTACGCTTTTTTCTGCGGTGCAAGCACAGATGCCGGGCGTGAGATTGCACCTGATCGAGGGCGCGAGTGCTCAACTCGAAGAGCAGTTGCATGATGGTCGTCTCGATATGGCGTTGGTACTGCGCGAGAGTGAAGCAAGCATCGGTGAGGCGTATTTACTGGCCAGGCTGCCGCTGCATTTGGTAGGGCCCGCCACCGATCCAGTCTTCGATAATCGAGATATCGCATTAAAGCAGTTATCCGAATTGCCACTGGTGGTGCCGGGGCGTCCCCATCTGCTGAGAGCCAGGCTCGATCATCTGGCGATCGAGCATTCCATAGAGTTGTGCGTCGTCGTAGAAGCCGACTCCGTCCAGCTCCAGTACGAAGTCGTCGCGGCAGGCGGAGGCTATGCGATTGCCTCTGTGCTGTCGGGCTCGCTGGATCAACGACTGATGTCATCGCGCATCGTCGAGCCCGTTCTTGAGCGCTTTGTCGTGCTTGTCGACTCTCCCCGCCGTCCTGTGACTCGTGCTTCCCGTGAAGTGCGACGGCTGATCTGCAATCTGGCCATGCCATCGATTTGAGCGATAGCTGCTTTCGATTCCGAGCAGTATCCGGCGTGGTGCGCGCCTCGTAGGGTGTCAGTCAATCAATGGCTGATACCCGATTGCGAGGTTAGCGATATGCATCACTCCCAAGTGCCCCAAGTAATTGCTCCGACGCTTTTTCTCAGCGACGCCGATGTTGCCTCGCTCGTCGACTGGAGCGCAGCCGTTGCCGCACTCGCGCAGGCTTATGCCTGTCCCACATCGGATGCCATGGTGCCGCCTCGTTCCATGGCACGGGGCGACGGTATCTGGCTGCGCAGTTTGACCGCTGTACCTCCCGCTGGCGGCCATATGGGATGCAAATTGATCGCGGCCTCCATGCGGGCTCGCTGTGCCAGCTATCTGATCGCATTGTTCAATCAGCAAACCATGGCGCTCAGTGCTCTGATCGACGGTAATCGGGTGACCGGTTTGCGCACCGCTGCAACCGCGGCGCTGGCGGTAGATCTACTAGCGCCTCAACGAGCGCTGCGGGTTGGCGTGATTGGTGCGGGGTTTGAAGCGCGTGGCGCGCTTGACTGCCTTAAATCCGTGCGGGAAGTGGCGCGTGTACGCGTGTTCAGTCCAACGCCCGCGAGCCGTGAGCGTTTTGCCGAAAGCTTCAGGCCTGGGCTGGATATCCAAGCGGTGAGCAGTGCGCAAGAGGCAGTGCAGGACTGCGATGTAGTGATTTGTGCCGCACGCAGTCGTGACGAATCTCCCGTATTGCTGGGGGAATGGCTGCCCGCAGGCGTTACGGTCGTGTCATTGGGCTCCACCTTGCCTGAGCAACGGGAGGTTGACCCGGTCACGATGGATCGAGCCGTCTGCATTGTCGCTGATATGCCGCAGGAGGTGCTTCACGATACGGGTGACGCCATCGCTGCGATCAGTGCCGGCGTTTATGTCGCCGATAAATTAGTACCGCTGGCGGATCTGGTCGCGGGCCGTGTCACGCCGCGCCGAAACGAAAGCGACATTGTCCTCTACAAGTCGGTGGGTTCGGCTCTGCAGGATGTCGTCATCGCCCAAGCGCTGTACGAGCGCGCCAAACAGCAAGGCCTCGGTATAGAGCTGCCTGCCAGCATTGTCCCTGTTTCGAAATAAACCATTCACTGTCTGAAGGAAGTCGTCATGGCAACTTACAAGAAAGCTGATGCCCGTGCCTGGGCGCGAGAAAATCTGGTTGGCTGCTCGGCCGTCACCATTCCCAGCTTCAGCGCCGATCTGAAGCGTCTCAATGAGCGTGGCATTCGCCATGACATCGAACATACAGTCGGACTCGGTTACAGCAGCACACTGCTGTGCAGCGAGCTTTCGATCACGCCACAGGAGAATGCACAGTTCACCGCCTGGGCCCGTGAGTCGGGAAAGGACTTGATCCTGTTCTTCCATGCGGCTTTTGGCACGCTGGCTGAGAATATCGAGGCTGTAAAACTCGCCGAGAAAGCCGGTGTGGACATCGTTCTGCTCTCCTATCCACCGCAGTTCTGGCCGACCTGCGAGCAGGAAATCTACGACTACACCAAGTCATTCTGCGACGCGACGGACCTGGCGGTCATGTTGTTCCCGATTCCACTCTGGGGCTTTGAACGCGTGCATCCGGCGGGCATGTCGCTGGAGTTGGTTCGTCGTCTGTTGGCCGATTGTCCGAATATCGCAGCCATCAAATCCGAGCAGGGGTTCCCGCTGCCGGCAGGCATCTGCGAGATGTATTACCACTTCCGTGACCAGGTCGTGATCAGTTGCCCGATCGAAGGTGATGCAATCCCCTTGATGAGCTTGATGAAGCTGCAGTTTTCCGGCACCAGCAACACCGCCTGGATGAGTGATTACTACCCGAAAGCTTTCGAACTGGCACGCACGGGCCGGTTCGAGGAGGCAATGGAACTGTATTGGAGGGTCAATCCGGCACGCAGCGCCAACGGCGCAGCCGCTCAGACGTATGCGGGCGGTACCGGGGTGCTCAATCGCACGATGTGGAAGTACCAGGATTGGCTGGCCGGATTCAACGGAGGCCCACTGCGTGCCCCTGCGATGCGCGTGCCGGATCGCCTCATGAAGTCTCTGCGTCAAGGGCTGGTTGCGGCGGGTCTGCCGGTGACCTCGGATCCTGATAGCGCCTTCATGATTGGGCGTCACCCTTGCTGATTACGAGGATTGCAAAGTGAAGCATTTACTAAAAGATCCCACGCTGTGGCGTACCGGAGCCTACATCGGTGGAGATTGGCTGAGCGAGACGCCGCACGGTCAGTACACGCTGCGTAATCCGGTGGATCAAGCGGTGCTCATCGAGCTGCCGCGGTGCCGCACGCCCGAAGTACGCCGTGCGATTGATGCAGCGCATGAGGCCTTTGGTCCATGGCGACGCTTGACGGCTAAACGCCGTGGCGAGGTGTTGCGCCGTTGGTATGAGTTGATGGTTGAACATCGCGAGGATATTGCCACGCTGATTACCTTGGAGGAGGGTAAACCACTGGACGAGGCGCGTGGTGAAGTCGATTACGCCGCCTCCTTCGTGCGATGGTTTTCGGAAGAGGCCACGCGGGTGCGCGGTGATCTGATCCCCGGTGTGAAAGATACCCAGCGTATCGTTGCATTGCGCGAACCCATTGGAGTTTGCGCCGCAATAACACCGTGGAACTTCCCGGCCGCCATGATCACCCGCAAGGCGGCTCCGGCGCTCGCGGCGGGCTGCACGATGGTGGTGAAACCGGCAAGCCAGACACCGATGACAGCGCTCGCGCTCGCCGAACTCGCCCAGCGCGCCGGAGTACCAGCCGGTGTCTTCAGCGTGATCACAGGTAATGACACCCGAGACATCGCGGGTGAACTGACGGCCAACCCGTTGGTGCGCAAGCTCACGTTTACCGGTTCTACTGAAGTGGGTCGGCTGTTGTTGGCGCAAGCGGCGCAAACCGTCAAGAAATGCTCGATGGAGTTGGGCGGCAATGCTCCCTTCATTGTTTTTGATGATGCTGATCTTGATGCTGCCGCCGACGGGGTGATGTTGGCCAAGTTTCGCAACAGCGGCCAGTCATGTATCGGCGCGAATCGGGTGTTGGTGCAGTCTGCGGTTTATGACGCACTGGCCGAGCGCATTGTCGAGCGCGTGGCACGGCTTAAAGTGGGGAACGGTCTGGAACCCGGTGTACAGGTGGGGCCGTTGATAGATGAAGCCGCGGTGCAGAAATCTCAAGCGTTTGTAGATGATGCGCTGGCGCAAGGTGCCCGGCTGTTGTCCGGCGGTTCCCGTCATGCAATGGGTGGGGGCTTCTTCCAGCCCACGGTGCTTGTGGATGTGACGCATGGGATGAGGATTGCGCAGGAGGAAATCTTCGGCCCGGTCATGCCACTGCTGCGTTTCGAGACGGATGATGAAGCGATCACGATGGCCAACGACAGCGAGTATGGCCTTGCCGCCTACCTGTACAGCCGTGATGCGGCGCGCATCTGGCGTAACGCTGCGCGCATTGAATCAGGCATGGTCGGGATCAACTGCGGTTTGATATCGAATGAAGTCGCACCCTTCGGCGGGGTGAAGCAGAGCGGTCTTGGGCGAGAGGGATCTCACCTTGGGATCGACGAATTCCTTGAGGTGAAATACCTCTGCTGGGATGGCCTGGAAAGCGTCTGAAATGAAGTAGCCAGGGGGGCGATGGATTGCGGTTTACATGAGCCGTATTTCATCGGCCTCCTATATTTATATGCGCGAGGCGAGCGTCTTCGCGCTGGCTGACAAAGCCTGGTTCTGCCGCAAAGGCAGGCAGCCCGAGCAATCGGACAGGCTTACCCACCGACACTCATCATCTCCAGCGATACCTCGGATTGTGGAAAGCGATTTCAGCGCTGATATCCAATTCGATAGTCTCGTTGTTGATCCGGCATTGTCAGTCGGAATTTCATGAGTCTGCGGCATTGAGTCGATAGCGCTGCAGAGCTCGTCGGTGCGCAATGCAATGTCAGCCCGATTGAAATAAGAATAATTAGGAGAGTGTGATGATTGCAGCAGTCAATAAGGTCCTGGTTATCGGAGGCGGATTTTCCGGTATGACAGCGGCTATCCAGCTTGCTCGTCAGGGAGTGGAAGTAGATCTGATTGAAATAGATCCTTTGTGGTGCCCTCTGGGGGCTGGGATCACGCTTAGCGGTCCCACGTTAAGAGCGCTTGATACCGTTGGAATCCTTGAACGGGTGGCCGAGGAAGGGTATCTGTCCACCGATTTCGATGTGTTCTCACCAGCAGGCGACCTGATCGTGCAATTGGCGCTCCGACCTCCAGTCAGCCATAAACAGATTCCCTGTGGTGGCGGTATCCTGCGTCCAGTGTTGGCACGAATTTTTGCCGAGAAGACGCGGGAAGTGGGCACTAACGTGCGCCTCGGTATTACGTTTGACAGCATCATCGAGCATGCGGATGGCGTTGAAGTGTCTTTCACCGACGGAACCTCCGGGCGCTATGACTTGGTCATTGCCGCCGATGGTGTGCATTCGAGGATGCGAAAGGATTTGTTTTCAGAAGCACCATCGCCAAAACCCATTCACCAGAGTGTCTGGCGTGCGGTGCTGAAGCGTCCGCAGGAAATCGTACGTCCCAGTCATTGGCTGGGACGCACCAAGGTTGGCGTCAATCCGATTTCCGCAACGCATATGTATATGTTCCTGATGGAAAACCGCGAGTTTTCCGAGTGGATTGATCCGGCCAATTGGGCAAGCGAAATGGCACGTCTTCTGGGTGAGTTCCCAGCCCCGATCCTGCAAACGCTTGTGCCGCAACTGTACGAGCCGGGCGCCAATATCGACTATCGCCCGCTGGCCAATCTGTTGGTGCCGTTGCCATGGCATAAAGGCCGCATTGTGATGATTGGGGATACGGTGCATGCCACCACGCCACATCTGGCTTCCGGGGCTGGAATTGGAATTGAGAGCGCCATCGTACTCGCCGAAGAACTGTTCGCTGATAGCAACCTACAGGTTGCCCTGAGCCGGTTCGAAGCGCGGCGTTGGGAGCGTTGCCAACTGGTGGTCGAGAACTCTGCACGTCTGTGCGAAATAGAAAAAAGTGGCGGTGACAAGGAAGAGCATGCTCAGATCATGCGAGAGTCCACTGCTACGTTGGCTGAGCCTATCTGAGTGATCTAGACCCTTCGGCTGGATGGGGAGGCTAGCGATGCACCCTGAACAAGAAGGTGTAAAAAGCGACCTTGAATCGCTTCAGCATCCAGTTCGAAGATTGGTCGTGGTCGGTTTAACAGATGTCCTGCTTACCGTAAATCCGGGATGCCCTTCCGGAATCAAGTCCACGCCTGCTGCATAATAAACGTCCTTGAGTTTCAATGAGTAACTGCCCTACATCCGGTGCCCGGTACCCATGTCTATAATGCGAGCCACCGAACGCAAACGCACTTGGGGAGAACCACCATCGAAGTGATGTAGGACAGTCGCCCCATTTATTAAGTTTTTACTGGCACAGATCTAGAATTACAACCTCTTTGACATATACGAAAAAAGATTCTGATGATAGCGCGACCCCTTCGTCAGAAAGTTGTTGGAACAGCGATCTCTGATACTGACGAAAGATCAAAAGATCTGCTTCATTTTCGAACCACATACTAGAAACGCCTTCGTATACCGCTATGTTTGGCCCGAAATAGGATGTCACTCTGTCACCTTCGGGGAGATATCTGGAACGAACATGCCTACGTAGCGCATTTTGGAAATTTGGGTTTTTACTGGCGATAGCATCGTGGGCTAAATCCCATGCTGTGAAAAAGGTATCAAGGTTCACAGTTGGGTTCTTTTTTATGAAGATGATCGCCTTCCATTTGAGGGGGGCTGCACCTCCATCGGATGTCTCTACGTCATCCATCAACTGAGCTGCCTGGTTAGACAGGTCAGCGAAATTTTTTGCATCAGGTCCGGTGGTTTGTTGGGTATATGGATCGCTGAAGGTGTGAATTAAATCTGACATATCGTCAAAAAATAATTCCGTGATCGAGTCTCTGTGAAATGTTTGTGTGTAAGAGATGTCGGAGTCAACTCCGAAAGCAGAGTCGATGACATGATTTTGTACGTATCGTTTGACACCTAAAGGTTTAGCTTGAGCGATTTTTCCATGCTGGTGCTCTATATATTTCAAAAACTCAGCATGAGTCATTCCGGGTTTTCGGCGTACAGCGGCTAGAATTTTAATCATGAGGACTCTCGCGTCTGGTAGGGTTTGATTAAATTGATTTTATCTTTCTAAACATCGGATACGGTTGTTTGATAGGTTATATTCACCGTAATACTTTTTTAGAAATAAAAGATAAGACCAAACTTGCCCTCCAAACCAATCAGTGTTTCTGCTGGCAGGTATCACATAAAAACATGCTTGACGAGTCCTGGCACGATCATCTACGCCATCACAGCAGAGTCACTCGCGCAGAGTTGAAAATCGAATCAGCTCGTTTCCCGCTTCAGGCATTAAAAAATGGACCTCTGAAAAGAGGTCCATTTTTTTGCGTCAAAGAAAATTCCAGGCCTGTATCTTCCCTGGCATCGACTGCCTCGCTTTTTCGTTAACCCGAAAGGTGCAAATCAGGGCGCATCCAGAATCAGAACAGCGCCAATGCATACGAAACGATAAAGCGATTTTCATCGCGACGACCTGTCGCATCACCGACCAGTTCGACGTTACGCAATCTGAAAGACAGGTCTTTGAAAGTGCCGCTCTGGATGGTGTAGGACAGGTCGATGTTGCGTTCCCACTCTTGGCCGTCTTGCCCGGCAACTTTGAAGTTATCGCCGTGGACATAACGTGCCATCGCCACCAGGCCGGGCAAGCCAACGCTTGCGAAGTCGAAGTCGTAACGTGCTTGCCACGAGCGTTCTTGCGCGCGATCGAAACGCAGCACCTGGACAGCGTTGGCCACGCCGGGTAGGTCGGTGTCATGAAGAAAGGGTAAGGCGCTATCGCCAGCGTTGTACTGCAAACCAAAGCGGAATGTTTGTGGGCCCAGATTGGCAGAAAGCATGGTCGAAGCCATGCGACTGTCGAGCTTGCCTGCGAGTTCTTCGCCGGTTTCGCTGGAGGCGAGGTAGTTCACCACGGCGCCGAGCTTCCAGGCGCCTACCGGTTGGTTGAGGGTGGTGGTGTAGAGCGTTTGACGATAAACGTCTTTCAGTTCGCCTTCCCACACGCCAACCGAGGCATTCGGAGTAACCCGCCAGGTTCCCCCAAGGTAGTTGAAGCGGTCGCTTTCTACCGACAGGTAGTTACCGGTCTGCATTTTGCGGCTACCACTGAATTCACGATAGTTGACCGCGCGCATCTGGCCGAGATCGATATCGACCTTGTCGAACTCGCGAACGCTGAGCATGGCACCTTCAAAAAACTGTGGCAGCAGGCGCGCGTCACCGGCAGACACCAGCGGGATTTTCGGGAACAGGCCACCGACCTTCAGTTCGCTTTTCGATAATTTCATTTTCAGCGCACCGGTCGCCTCGGAATACTCATTAACAGAGCGTGGATCGGCGTTGCGCGGGCCGCCTGCGCGATTGTAGGCGCCGGGGAGCAGGGCCGAGCCACTGCGGTCGGGCGAGGAGTCGAGCTTGATACCGAGACCGGCATACATGTCCAGACCCAATCCGACCGTGCCTTCGGTGTAACCCGATTCGGCCTTGAGGATGAAGCCTTGCGCCCACTCCTCGATCTTCGATTGAGCCGGAGCTTTTGAATCCCGAAGGTCATGGTTGTAGTAAAAATTGCGCATCAGCACTGAGGCTTTGCTGTCGCTGACGAAATCGGCGTGGGCTGCCAATGGCATGGCGCAGAGTGTCATGCACAGGGTCATGGCGTGAGGTGATGAGGGTTTGATTTTCATTTTTTTGTTCTTTTTAGGGATGAGTGAGCTCACCACCCGAGATTCTCGGGCGGACAGGTAGGCATCAGTTAACGGATGAAGGTCAGGCTGGAAGGTTATCCGGGCCGTTGTAAGGGCTCGATCCATTCGAAACAGAGGTCGGCCGAGAGGCTTTCCCCTGGCGGCACGACTTGGGTGCCGCTCAGTTCTCCTAGCAGCGGTTGCAGGTTGAAACCATCCGCCAGGTGTGAAACCGGCTCGATGCACAGATAAGGCGAACCGGCCGGAGCGAACACCACCAGATGCGATAGTTCAGGGCTGGCCGTCAGGCGCAGGCGGCCCTGCGGATAGTCGAGATCGACCTTGCCGGTCCATTGCGACAGGTAGTGGGCACAGGTCTCGGATTGCCAGGCCTGACTGTCGAGTTGCATCGCCACGTTACCTTTGCGGTGCTGTCCGGTGCTCAAGTAGTCCGCTGTGATCTGCCATCGGCGGGTGCAACTCAAACTGGCTTGCAGTTGCGGGTGAGCGAGGAAATACGGGTGCAGGCCTAAACCGGCCGGCATCGGCGTTTCCCCTTTATTGAACAGTGCAAGCCGGATCCGCAAACGGCCACCGCTCAGTTCGAAATGCTGCTCGGCCCGGATCGGCCACGGCCAGTGTGGGCCGCTGTAATCCAGGCTCAGGCTGGCCTGGGTCGTCGACTGGCTATCGACTTGCCAGGCCAAGGTATGACTGATGCCATGCAACGTATGTGGCAAAGCCTGCGGATGGGCGGGTAGCGCATAGTCCCGCCCCTCGAAGCGCAACTGTGCATTAGCAATTCGATTGGAGTAGGGGATCAGCGGATAGGCGCCGCCCTTGGGCCAGTTCAGTGGGTCCAGAGACTGCGAGGCATCGATCGGCTGCAAAATATCCAGAGCGTGTTTGCGCACTTGCAGGCGACCGATTCGACCGCCGTGCTCGGGGAGCAATTGCAGGCTCAGTTCGGCGTTTTGCAGAGTCAGTTGCTGAAAACGGGTCGACATTGTCTGCTCCTGATTCAAGCGCGACGGTAGCGATCGAAGACGCTTTGATCCATCTGCTGGCCCAGGCCAGTGCCTTGCGGAATCTCGAGCAAATGGCCCTGGCGCATGCCTTCGATGTCGTACAACCAGGCGTCCGGTTCGACGAACAGGTACTCGATCTGTGCAACCTGTTCTTGAGCGACCGCCAGGTGCAAGGTGGCGAGGAAACCGGGGCCGAAGTAAGGACAGTGTGGCAAGACCGGGGTGTTGTACTGCCGTGCGAGTTCGGCAATGCGCAAACATTCACTGATGCCGCCGACTTTGGTCACGCTCGGCTGCACCGAGTCGACCGCCCCGGCTTTGAGCGCCTGTTCGAACTGGAAGGCGCTGCACCAGTTTTCACCGGCAGACAGCGAAACCCCTTGGCCGCGCAAGCTGTTCAAGGTCGCGAAATCCTCCGGCGGGAAGATCGGCTCTTCCAGCCAGGCCAGTTGCAGCTCAGCAAGCTTCGGCAACCAGGCTCGGGTATCGGCAATCGACCAGCTGCAGTTCACATCAGTGGACAGCGGTACGTCGTAGCCGATGGCCTGCCGACACTGGGCGATTTCGGCAAGGGTCACTTCATGCAGCTTGATGTCCTTGAAGCCCATGTCCAGTGCCTGGTTGCAGATGGCCGGAGCGACGTCGCCATCGGCGTAGCGCACCAGACTCGCGTAGGCCGGCACGTGGCTGCGAACCTTCTCGGTAAAGAGACGATGCAGCGGCACGCCACGACGCTGGGCTGCCAGATCCCAAAGCGCGATATCCACCCCGGAAATGGCGAACATGGTCACGCCGTAGCGACCGAACAGATGCAGCTGGCGTTGAGTCTTGAGGTTCCAGGCGCCAATGTCCTCGACCGTGCTGCCCTCCAGCACTGGTGCGATCAAGCGATCAATGGTGGCCTTGGTCGCATCTGCGGTGAAGTAACCGAACGCTTCACCCCAGCCCACATACCCCAGATCATCCTCGATGCGCACCAGCACATTTTCCAGCGTGTGCCAGGTGGTGGGCGTGATGCCTTGACCTTTACCGCCGTCGTGAAAAGGGATTTCGACAATGAAGGTATCAACCTTGCGAATAATCATGCGCACTCCAGGCAACTGGCCAGTGGGCTGACCGCATAGGCGCCACCGAGGAAGTCTCGGCCCGAGCTTTGCGCGCACATGGCGTCGTAGTCGAGGTAGCCGGGGGCGATGAAGTCCTTGGCATTGTCCAGCGGGCGATAGCCCAGCTCCCTGGCCCGGGTATTTTTGAAAAATGGCCGTGGGCTTTCGGAGACGCCGTACATCACCTCGTAGCGAATCTGTGGGTGTTCCATGCCGATACGTACCAACTGCGCCAGGTCGCGGGCACTGACCCAGAGGCGCAATCGACGGGCATCGCTGACCAGAGGGTCGGCATTACCGATGCGAATCGCGCAAATCGCCATGTCGTGGCGCTGGGCATAGGTCGCGCAGGACGCCTCGCCAAATACTTTGCTCAGCGCGTAGTAGCTGTCCGGTGCCATGGGCAAATCGTCGAACGACTCGGCGGCGTCAGTGCGATATTGCCCCAGCACGTGATGACTACTGGCGAAGATAAACCGCTTCACGCCTGACTTCTGCGCGGCCTCAAGCAATTGCAGGGTCGCGTTGTAGTTGGTCTTGAGGGTGCTCTCGAAATGGATATCGGTGCCGTGAGCGCAAGCCAGGTGCAGGACGCCGTCGACACCCTCAACCGCTTCGAGAATATCTGCGGTGCGGGTCAGGTCACCGCAAAAGGCGCTTTCGTTTTCCGCCAGGTCGGTGATCGGCAGGCGATCGAACAGGCGCAGGGCGTAGTGTTTGCGCAACAAGGGGCGCAGCGCCTTGCCGACAATGCCTGCGGCACCGGTAATCAGGATGGTTTGCATGTATCGTTCCTCAAATGTGTTTGCGCATTGCTCGGCGAAAGGTCAGGCCGGCGAAAGGGACGGGGTCAAGGATTTCGGCTGGCCGACGAAGATCGCCACAATCAGTGCTCCGAGAATGCCCAGGCCACCGGCCAGGGCGAAGCCACTGGCATAGGTACCGGAAGTCTGGATGATGATCCCGGTGGCGGTTGGCGCGACGATCCCTGACAGGTTGGCCAGGCCATGCATGAAGCCGCCGGCGGTACCGACTTGATGACCCGGCACGGCGTCCTGAATCAGCGACCAATAGGCGGGAGCGGTCAGCATCAGGAAGCCGATGGCGACGGTCATGACCACCACGCTTTGTGTCACGTCTTCGACCTGGCCGGTCAGTGCGATGCAGCACGCCGCTATCAGCAGGCAGGTCACCAGTACGACTTTGCGCGAGAACAACTGCTTGCCAGTGCGCTTGTAGATGTAGTCGATCAGCATGCCGCCACACAGGAAACCGACGGTCCCCACCAGCCAGGGCAGCGACGTGACGATGCTCATGGACTTCAGATCGATGCCTTTGGCGTCGATCAGATAGCTGGGGAACCAGGTCATAAAGAAGTACAGGATGTAGTTGTAGCAAAACAGTGACACGCCGGTAACCAGTACCGAGCGCTGCATAATGATCTCCAGCACCGGCGTACGTGGCGCTTCGGCGGCGGTCATGACCGGGACATCGCGTTCGGCGTTGATCAGGGCGATTTCATCGGCACTGACTTTCGGGTGCTCCTGAGGCGTTGAGGTCGCCATACGGAACCAGCAGACCGCCCAGATCAGACCCAACACGGCCATCACGATAAAGGCTGCGCGCCAGCCCAGCCAAAGAGCCAGGAAACCGACAATCGGCCCAGCCAGTGCACCGCCCAGAGGGCCACCCGCTTGATTGATACCGATCGCGCGCGCCCGCTCCTTGATCGGGAACCAGTTGTTCACGGTTTTGTTGGCCGTGGTGGATACCGGGCCTTCACCCACACCGAACAGTGCGCGAACAATCAGCAGCGACCAGAAGTTGAAGGCCAGTGCGGTCAAACCGCAGAGGATCGACCAGCCACTCATGGCGTAGGTGAGTACGCGTTTTGGGCCGTAGCGGTCGGCCAGATAACCGCCGACGAAGCAGAACAGCGCATAACCGATGAAGAAGCTACTGAAGATCATGCCCTTTTCAGAAGGCGTGAGGTGGTATTCCTGGGTGATGAAGGGCATGGCGATGGACAGGGCAGCACGGTCCACGTAGTTGATGATCATGGCGATGAACAGCATCGTCAGGATCGTCCAGCGGTAGTTCTTTTTCTTGTGCATGTTGAATCTCCGGCCGGCATCTGAAGCATGCCGATTATTGTTTTTGTAGTGTTCGTTCGATCAGCTAGACGGACGTTCTTTTTGAGAACGCCCGTTTGAATCAGCCTCCATTTCGGTGAAAGCCGATGAGGGCTTTGGCGACCGCTGATATCAGTCGCTGTAATCGATGGCAGCCCATTCAAAGTATTTTTTCAGCTCTGTCACCAACGCCATGTGGGCAGGGTGAGGCAGGTAACGCTGGACCGCTTCGGCGTCATCGAACGTGGCTTCGAGCAGGTAGTCCCAGCAGATCGGGCGGTCCAGTTCGTTGGCCGAAACTTTCCAGTCGCGGACAAAATCGATGTCCTTGGGCAGGTCGCGCATCCTCTGGATCAGATGCGCTTGCGGTTCGATGTTTTGCTCCATGCCGGGCAGGCGGCGGAACATCACAATGTGCTTCATCATTTTGCAGGCTCCTTATTCGTCAAGCAGCCAGGCCGGAGCGTCTTGCAACGCTACGGGGCGCAGGAAGCGTTCCAGTGCGGCATAACCCACCGAGGTGCTTTGCGGCTGGGTTGACGCCGGCCACGGTCCGCCGTGTTGCTGTGCAGCGGTAACGGCCACACCGGTCGGTACACCGCTGAACAACACCCGCCCGGCGATCTGGCGGGCGGCGCGGATCAGTGCACGGTTGTCCTCGCTGGCCTGCTCGAAACCCCACAGGGTCGCAGTCAGGCTGCCGCCGATGGCGTTCAGTACGTCAATGGCCTGCGCCACGGAGGTGACCTTCAACACAATCGCTGCCGGGCCGAAGACTTCCTCGCGCAAGTGCGCATCCTCGATAAAGGCCTGGGCATCGACGGCGAACAGCCTTGGCGCCGGACCGCCGGTATCGGCTTGTGGCTGCAATAGCGGGCGGGCCGTCGCAGCCTGTTCAAGGCGGGCGACACCGTCATCGAAGCCACGGCGCATGCTTGGCGTAAGCATTCGGTGAGTGCTCAAGGGTTGCAGGGCTGCGGCGAACAGCTCGGTAAAGCGCTCACTGGCCGGGTGCTCGAACAGCACAATTACACCAGGGCTGGTGCAGAACTGGCCGCAGCCCAGGGTGATGGATGCCGCTAGCGACTTCGCCAGATGTTCACCGTCGCGCTCGAGGATTTCCGGGAGCGCCAGCAGCGGGTTGATCGAGCCCAGTTCACCAAAGAACGGTATCGGACGTGATCGCTCGTTGGCGACTTTCCACAAGGCGGTGCCACCTTGATAGGAGCCGGTAAAGGCCACAGCGGCAATGTGCGGGTGTTGCACCAGATGCACTCCGGCCGCGCGGGATGCGCCTTCCACCAATCCCAGCAAACCAGTCGGCAAACCTAGTGCGGTGAGAACACCCAGCGCCACTTCGTATACGGCGCGGGACAGTTGCGGGTGGCCGGAGTGAGCTTTCACCACCACTGGGCAACCGGCGGCCAGGGCTGAAGCGGTGTCGCCGCCAAGCACGGAAAAAGCGAATGGAAAGTTGCTCGCGGAGAACATCGCCACCGGCCCCAACGCCTGCTGTACGCGTGTCAGATGTGGGCGACCGGTGGGTGGTGTACCGGCAATGGCCTGGTCGTCGACCACGGCGTAAGGCACACCGGCTTCGACCGCATTGGCAAAACCGCGCAGTTGGAAGGCCGTACGGGCCACTTCGCCGGTCAGGCGTACGACGCCCAGGCCGGTTTCTTCATCGGCGATGGCGATCAGTTTGAATTGATTCTGTTCCAGGGCGTCGGCCAGGCCATTGAGCAACTGTATGCGCAGGCCGGCTTTCGACTCGGCCCAGAAGGTTGCCGCGTCAGCCGCTGCCGCTACGGCTTGATCGATCAGAGTAATTTCAGGACTGCTCATGAGCGACTCCCTTGAGGTTCCAGGTGATAGCCACGGCCGCTGTAATCGAAGTCCACCAGTTCGTTGATGGTGACTTCTTTGTCGGCGGGGGATGCGTAATAGGCACGGATTTCCTTGATCAGGCCGGTTTGCTCGTCAAATACGTACCACTCATCACCACGCAAAGCGGTGCCGAGCTTGCCTTTCCAGTGGGTCCATTCGATCACCGCCTCCGGGCTGTCGGGGCTGATCAGGATTTTTTCGATGGTCCACTGCGAGCCCAGATTCTCCACGCACCAGACCCACTTGGCGGCGATGGTTTCGGCGCTGCGCCAAGGGATTTCCGGCAAGCCAGCGGGGAAGTAGTGCACAGCGTCCGGGGTGAAGCAGGCCACCAGTTCATCGTGGTCGGCGGCGTTGCAGGCGGCGAAGTAACGACGGATCAGGGCGGCGTATGGGTGTTCGGCGGGGGCTGACATCAGTTGCCCTCCTGCTGAGCGATGATGCTCGGGATAGGTTTGCGACCGTCAGCGATCCAGGCATGGTAAGCGGCGATGGCCTCCGGGCTTGGTGGATAAACACCCCACAAGGCTTCGCCAGAGGCGATGCGCATGGCCAGGTAGTTTTCCAGATCGTCCTGGACCGAGCAGTACTCGGCCAGTTCCTCAGCGAGGTGGGCGGGAACCACGGTGATGCCGTCAGCATCGCCGACAATGACATCGCCCGGGTACACGGCGACGCCTGCGCAGCCAATAGGCACCTGCAAGTCCGCGACGTGGTGGTAAGAGATACGGGTGGTGGCGGTGATTTCCCGGGCATAGGCGGGCAGCGGCAGGGCGGCGATTTCGCTGCCATCGCGCAGGGCTCCGTCGGTGATGATCGCTTTGGCGCCGCGAGCCAGCAGGCGGGTTACCAGAATGTTGCCGGCCGAGGCTGCGCGCGGATCATTTTGGCTGTCGATGACCAGTACATCCCCAGGCTGAATCTGCTCTACACCCTGCCATTGCAGGTTGTCGCCATTCGGCTTGGTGGTCATGGTGCCGTAGGTGTCGATGTCTTCCCGTGCCGGGATGAACCGCATGGTGTAGGCGCGCCCGGCGAAGGGTTTGATGTTTTTGCTCACGGCCCTCAGGCCGACCAGTGCTGGCTGACGGAAGCCGAGTTTGAACAGTTGGGTGGTCAGCGAGCCGCTGCTGCAACCAGCGAGCATGGTCAGCACGTCATCGCTGACCGTTACCTTGCGGTTCGCGGAATTGTCATACGCGTCAGCGTATTGGTGGATCTGCGTCATTCTTGTTCTCCTGGCTGAGTCATGCAGCTCAAATGCGGCGCGCATTTGGATGGTTATTCCCGCAATTTGGGACTTTGTTTCGGTGTTTGGTCTCAGGTTGGATTCGATGCTAAGACTTAATTGACTCGCGGAAAACGACGTTTATTCTGCGCAGACCGGTTTGTTCCAACGAGTGGGAATTTCTGATGACTACGTCCTCCGACGGCACTGGCGCCCTCGAAAAAGCCATGGATGTGCTTGAAGCCATTGGCTCAAAACCTGACGGCCTGTCCCAGGCCGATCTCGGCGCCCAACTGGGTCTGCCACGCACCACGCTGTACCGGATCATTGCCAGCTTGATCGAGCGCGGCATGATTCGCCGTGATCCGGTGCGTAAGGTTTATCGTTTGGGGTTCCGCTATTTGGAACTGGTGCGCAACGCCTACCTGATGCCGGATCTGGTGGCCGCCGCCAGTTTCGAGTTGCGCTCGCTACGCGACTTGACCGGTGAAACGTCCTATCTCGCGGTACTCGATGGCAATCAGGTGATGTCGCTGGAGCGTTGTGACGGGGCGCATACACAGCGCTCGGCCGCCGCATTGGGTCAGAGTAAGCCGGTCTATTGCACGGGGCAGGGCAAGGCGATATTGGCGGCTCTGGACGAAGTCAGCCGCGAAGAAATTCTCAAGGGGTTGACCCTCACCGCACTTACCCCGCTGACCATCATTGACCGGCGTCGCTTGCACACAGAACTGAAGATCACCCGGGCCCGCGGTTATGCCATCGACGATGAGGAAATAGTGCTGGGGGTACGCTGTGTCGCTGCCGCCATCCGTGACAACGCAGGCAAGGTTCGCGGTGCATTGAGTGTCGCTGGACCGGCTTACCGGCTGACCCTCGATCGCCTTGAATTGTTGGGCCCGGAACTGGCCGATGCGGCGCGGCGGGTGGGGGCGCAGTTGAGTGAGTCCAGCGTGCGCATCGCTGACAGTGAAGTCGAGTTGGTGGAGGGCGCCTGGTCATTCAATGGCGCTTTTCCCCGTTGGTGTGAAGCGAGCCAGGGACTTTATTGGGCGGACACCTTGGCCCCGGCAATTTGGGTGCTCGATGCGCAGGGTGAACGAATTTTTGCCCGACTCGACGCCCCGATCTGCGCCATGGAACTGCATCGCGATGGCTTGCTGATCGCCCATGCCAACGGTTGGTCGCTGCTCGACAAGCAAGGGCAAGAACATCCTTTGGTCAA
This sequence comes from Pseudomonas sp. NPDC089918, assembly GCF_050280605.1. Taxonomy (NCBI): domain Bacteria; kingdom Pseudomonadati; phylum Pseudomonadota; class Gammaproteobacteria; order Pseudomonadales; family Pseudomonadaceae; genus Pseudomonas; species Pseudomonas sp. NPDC089918. The sequence continues at coordinate 112,825 of NZ_JBNNVP010000014.1, forward strand.
CTGGCCCGGCAAGCACCTGCTTGGTCTGGCCAGTCATCCCTCTGGCGCTCTTTGGGCTTGTCGAAGCAACGCTGGCGGCTGCACGCTCGGTGAGCTGGATACTCAAGGCGAATTGCGCTCGTCATGGCAATTTCAAGAGCGTATCAGCGCGTTTTGCTGGGATACCAAAGGCGAGTCGTTGTTTGCCGTGGGGCCGGACTCCGGCACCTTGTTTGTCATGCAGGCGGGTTCAAGCTCGGTGCGACGGTTCGCGTCTCTGCCCAAAGGCTCGGGACGCTTGAGCGGTTTGGCGCTGGATGATCAGGGAGGCGTGTGGACGACCTTGCGCGATGGTTGGAGCCTGGTGCGCTTCAGCGAAGACGGTGGGCTCGACCGGACGATCGGTTTACCGGTGCCAAGCCCCACAGATCTGGCTTTTGCCGGGCCGAACAAAGACATCTTGTACATCACCAGTTCACGTCACGACCTGACCATGGAAACCCTGGGCAACGCCCCTGCGTCTGGGCGTCTGTTTCGTGTTCGACCGGAACTGACCGGTTTGGTGGCCAGGCGCACTGAGTGGCGCAGTTGAAAGAACAGCCGAATACAATCCCTCACTCATTACACAGGCCATCCGTCCCATGAGCGTGTCTCAAAGCGAGCGTTATTCTCTTTCTCCCAAGATGCGGGAGTTTGTGCGCGTCAACCAAGGCTTTGCACCAGCCGACGCCAGCCTCAATGCCAGACGCGAAGCGTTTCTGCGAGTTTGTCGGCATTTCACCCCGGTCAAACCTCAGGGCCTGCAGATCACTGACACAGCGCTTGGCAATCTGCCGGTTCGTCTTTACAAACCTTCGGGCACTGTCCCAAAACAAGCCTGGCCGGTGCTGCTTTATTTGCATGGCGGCGGCTGGGATCTAGGCAACCTGGATACCCATGACTGGTTCGTTTATGCGCTGGCCAAACGGCTGAAGCTGGTTATTGTCGCGGTGGCTTATCGTTTGGCGCCCGAGCATCCCTATCCTGCGGCTCTGGACGACAGTCTGACGGTCTGGAATGCCTTGCGGGCGGGCGAGTTGGGGGGCGATTTGAGTCGCGAACAGCTTGTGGTCTGCGGCGACAGTGCCGGAGGTACGTTAGCAGCGGGACTGTGCATGACTTTACGTGACAAGGGCGAGCGGCAGCCTCTGGGGCAGGCCTTGGTTTATCCCGTATTGACTACCGAAACCTTCCAGCCTTCTGCGACCCTCTATGCCGACGCGCCGTTGTTGTCGACTACGGGGTTGGCAGGTTCGTTCGAGCGCTATCTCCCCACTGCTCAAATGCGTAGCGAGGCATCGGCGATGCCGTTGATGGCCAGCAACTTTAGAGGGCTCGCACCGGCTTTCATTGGTGTTGCCGAGTTCGACATTCTGCGTGACGAAGGTTACGCCTACAGAGACGCACTTCAGGCTGACCATGTTCCAGTCAGTCTTTACCAGGGGAGGGGGTTGCTGCACGGCAGTCTGCGTGCGCAGGGTGTCGAGCAAGTGGAGGCTTTTTACGACGCATTGGCGCAGGCAATTTCAACGTTTCTAGTGAAAGCACATTACTCCATTGAGGGTACGCCAAACTTTTTGGATCTCGGTTGAGATCAGCCCTGATCTCAAGAGGGGCAGTTCATAGCGACTCTCCAGACCACGAAAATGAATAAGGCGCCCGAAGGCGCGTGTAAGGGTTAAAGCGCAAATTGCGCGCGACGGGCTTTGCTTTCAACAGGTCGTCAATGTTCAGACCCTACTGCGCCGAAGTAGCCTTCGTCAGGGCAATACTTCGCGCCGCACTAGCACCGGCCCATGATGACAGCCACCGCCAGCATTCCCGCCCGTCATGAAGATGTACGCCGCCCCCCGGATTGCCGGTCAGACCGATCAGATAACCGACTAACCGACGATCTACGAGCCCAGAAACGCTTCCAATGCACCACACGCATTAATCAGTCCGATCGCGCCGCCGAATACGTTGGTCGGAGCAGTTCGGGGAGCAGTGCGTAGAACGGACCATAAGGCGCATACATCGCCGCCGGGATAGTCAGCAGGCTGAATGACAGCCAGAAGTGCGTCGAACCCAGTAGGTAAGAACCAAGCAACGCCAGGGCGCCCAGCGCCGGCAGTAGCCAGACGAACAGTTTGCGCTGACCGGTTTTGCCCGAGGCCCAGGATATCGCCAGCATGGTCACCACCGCTGCCACATAGAGTGCGGCACTCAACCAGCCAGTGGTGACGATTAAAAAACTTTAGGAAATCCTGAGCTCTTCCAGGAAAACTTTCACCTTGGCTGAATCTCCGCGATGTCTTAAGTAGGCGGCGAATACATCGTACTCAGCAAACTCAAGGCCTGGTAACGCCTCGATCAGTCGGCCCTCTTCCAGTTCTTGCTTCACTAAATACAAAGGTAATACCGCTAAGCCGCTTCCAGCTAAGGTGAGTGTCCGTAGAGAAGTTGAGTCGCTAACGCTAATGCGAGGATTGATTTGCAAGTTTGTTTTCCTCCCTTGCCATGAAACTGGAAAACTAATAACGGGGGCATAGACACGCTGAGCCAGGCAAAAATGCGCTGGAATGTCAGAAATATCATTGAGCAGGCCATTTTCTTCTAAATAAGAAGGCGCCGCACATAAAGCCAAACTGAATGTATGTATTTTCTCGTATCTGACTCCAGACTGGGAGGGCGAGGCGAGGCGAATCGCGACGTCATATTCGCCATCCATCAAATCCGCATAGCGGTCTGACAGGTCGACTTCAAAACGCAAGCGTGGATATCGAGCAGCCAACCGTGCAATACGAGGCAGTACAAAGGTGCGGCCGAATGAGGTTGGCATGGTAACCCTCAATACACCTTCAGCATCGATCGATCCGCTCTGCAGGCGAGCATCTGCTGATTCAAGCCGTGCGACTACGTCGCGCAGGTCAGACGCATAGCTAAGTCCAGCGTCGGTCAGAGCTACCCTTCGGGTTGTTCTAAGGACCAGTTGCTGTGCCAGGCGCGACTCCAAGTTGGTGATGCGGCGGCTCACCGTTGACTGTGCGATGCCTAACTCACGTGCAGCCTTGCCGAAGCTGTGGCAACTGGCAACCGCAAGAAATGCTTCAACTTCGGATAGGGAAATAGTTTTCATCGACTTTATGCATAAGTGAAATCGTTTTTTTACTATTCTCATCCGCAAAACGCAAGGATACGATGGGTTATGTCCCTGACCATATGGCGAGGCGTTATGTCAGCTGTTACGCATGCAATTCAAAACCGACATTCCACCAGAGCCTTCCTGAAGCGCCCGGTGGAGGAAGGTTTGATACGCGAAATTATTGATATTGCACGGTTTTCCCCATCTAGCGGCAATCTCCAGCCATGGAGTCTCATTGTGCTTTCCGGAGACGACCTATCTCAGTTGAAGGAGGAAGTGGATCAAACACTTGCCCAAAGCCCCAAAGGGGAGGGTATGGGCTATCCGATTTACCCAGAAAATTTGAAAGCCCAATATCAGGCCAGAAGGGCGAAATGTGGCGAAGATCTGTACGCCACACTTAATGTTTCTCGAGACGACCGCCCGGGACGAGCAAAACAATTCGCACGTAACTTCTCATTTTTCGATGCTCCCGTCGGCATGGTTTTGGCCGTCGATCGCAGTATGGGTCATGGGCAGTGGGCTGATCTGGGGATGTTTCTCCAGACATTGATGTTGCTAGCTCATGAACGTGGACTGGGGACCTGTGCCCAAGCTTGCTGGACGCTCGTTCACAAAACAGTGGAGCGGCATTTGGAGCTGCCAGAAGAACTGATGGTTTTCTGTGGTATTGCTCTAGGTTATGCGGATAACGAGCACCCCATAAACACGCTGCGCACAGAGCGCGAGCCGCTATCGGAATTTACTCAGTTTAAAGGCTTCGTGTAACTGGGTCGACGGAGACGCGGCACTCGACTAATTAGTCAATCGGAGATGTTCATGAAAAGGGTAGAGACAAACAGCCTCGAATCAATTTCCAATTATAAAATGGTTGAAGTCATCGACCCTACGCCAGGTGTTGGTGAGGTCTTGATTCGTATCGTTGCGTGTGGGATTGGCTATGTGGATGCTTTGGAATCGCTTGGACGATACCAATTGAAACCTCCCGTGCCACACGTTCCCGGCCAAGAGATAAGCGGGTTCGTAGAAGCTGTAGGCGACGGGGTTGATGCGTTAGCAATCGGTGACCGAGTAATCGCACAAATCCACGGCGGTTTTGCAGAGCTTACGGTAGCTTCAGTCAGAATCGTGACAAAGATCCCAGCCAGCATGAGCTTCGCTCAGGCTGCAGGTTTTAGAATCAATTACGTAACTGTGTTGCACGCTCTAAAAGACCGCGCACATTTGCAAGCTGGTGAAACATTGCTGGTTATCGGTGCAGCTGGAGGTGTCGGCTCGGCGGCTATTCAGGTGGGCAAATGCCTCGGTGCCAAGGTCATAGCCGTCGCCTCCACGGCTGAAAAACGAGAATTTGCGCAGCAGATGGGCGCGGATCATGTGATTGATTCTGCTGCAGATAATTTTCGTGAGCAGGTTAAGGAACTGTGTGGCCAAAAAGGGCCTAACGTGGTTTTCGATCCTGTCTGCGGTCCTCTGTTCGAGCAGGCATTCCGCTCGCTGACGTGGGGCGGGCGCCATTTGGTTGTAGGCTTCGCCGGCGGGCCTATACCTTCGCTACGTGCCAACTTGCCACTGCTTAAAGGTGCGTCACTGGTGGGCGTCGATGTTCGTCAATTCTTGCTCTACGAAGCGGAAAAGGGCGAGCGGCATCTTCAGGAACTGCTGGGTTGGGTGTCGCAAGGACTACTCTCTCCTCCGATTGGCAAGCAATTTGAGTTTGACGAGTTCATCTCCGCGCTCGAGTACGCCTTGACTGGCAGAGGACTCGGCAAGACAGTCATCAAGATTGCAAAAGACTAACCCCTGAACAGAGGTGATGCTTAAGCGAGAAGGGGGGCCGGAAGGCGCCCCCGAACAACGCTCAGGACCGTCGTTCGATCCCCTTCGCAGAACCTTCCCAGCGATGCATCACCTCCTGCAGGGACATTGTGTGCGCCGGTTGGGGGACGCCCGGTGACGTGCGGGAGAACCTGGGGGCAGGTGATGGGTGAATCACACCCTCCACTGTCACGAACGTTTCACGCGCGAGGTTGTGTTCATGCATCGGTGCTTCATCCCAGTCCAGTACCGGAGCGAAGCAGGCATCGGTACCCTCCAGAAGGGCACACCACTCGTCTCGAGTGCGCGTTGCAATGATGCCGCTGATAGCTTGTTTCTGCGCCGCCCAGCAGCGTGGGTCCATCTGTTCATCGAACAAACTTCCTTCAAACCCGCAGCGCATACGCAGCTCCTGGTAGAACTTGGGTTCGATAGCCCCCAGCGCCACGAAACGGCCATCTGCACAACGGTAGGTGTCATAGAACGGTGCTGCACCATCCAGCAGGTTACTGCCCCGTTCGCTGCTCCAATGTCCCAGCGCTTTCAACCCGTGGATGAAGGTTGCAAGCAGGGAAGTGCCATCGCTCATTGCCGCATCGATGACTTGCCCGAGACCGGATTTACTCACCTCCGCCAGTGCAGCAAGAACACCGACGAGGAGCAACATGCCCCCCCCACCGAAATCGCCCACAAAGTTGATAGGCGGCGGAGGTGTCTCATCTCGCCGGCCAATGCTATTCAGGGCTCCGGTGATTGCAATGTAGTTGATGTCGTGCCCTGCCGCATGGGCGAGGGGACCGAATTGGCCCCAACCCGTCATACGGCCATAAATCAGGCGCGGGTTCACGGCCATACAGTCTGCCGGGCCAAGTCGGTTTTTCTCCATGACACCCGGTCGGAACCCCTCGATCAAGATATCCGCTTGCTCAACCAGTTGAAGCACGGACGCCTGGCCTTTCTCAGTGCTGATATCAACTTCTACTGTCGGGCGGCTTCGGCTCAAAACATCCCGAGTGTCGACCGTGGTGCCAGGTCGTACAAGGCGCACGACCTCCGCACCATAATCAGCCAGTACCATGGCGCAGAATGGCGCAGGGCCAATCCCGGACATTTCGACTACTTTTATTCCTTGCAACGGGCCCATACTGCCTCCGTAATCTGACAAGCGCTTAGTCCAACACCGCGCGAGCGATGATCTCTTTCATGATTTCCGAACTTCCGGCAAAAATCCGCGACACACGTGCGTCGAGGAAACGCTGGCAGATTTCGTACTCTTTCATGTACCCGGCGCCACCGTGCAGTTGCACCCCCGCGTCCATTACCCGGAACTCAAGTTCGCTGGTTACCAGCTTGGCCTTTGCTGCCGATTGAACGCTGAGTTCACCAGCGTTGTGCTGCGCAACACTGTGATCAACATACACTTGGGCGACCTCCAGCTGCGCCGCCAACTCCGCCAGGATGAAGCGCGTATTTTGAAAGTCCGAGATCTTCTTGCCGAATGCCTTGCGCTCAAGTACATAGTCGCGTGTCAGATCGAAGCCACACTGCGCGTTGGCCAGCGAGCCTACCGCGGAGATAAGCCGTTCCTCGACGAGAGATGTCTTGAGGTAATGCAGGCCCCGGGACACATCACCCAGCACGTTCTCCTCTGGAATCCGCACGTCATTGAAGAAGAGCTCGGATGTGTCCTGGGCATGCAGCCCCATCTTCGCCAACGCATGGCCGCGCTCGAACCCAGGCATTCCACGCTCCAGCAGGAAGAGTCCTATCTGTCGGGGGTTGTCTGGATTAGTCTTGGCTGCCACAAGTATCACGTCAGCGTTGATTCCATTGGAGATGTAGGTCTTTGCACCGTTCAGCACCCAGTGATCCTGGCGCTTTTCTGCTCGTGTCTTTATTCCTGCCAGATCACTGCCTGCGTCAGGTTCAGTCATGGCGATCGCAAGAATTGTTTCACCAGCAACGCATTTGGGCAGGTAGCGAGCCTGCTGGCTGGGGGTACCAAAATGCTGAATGTAGGGCCCAACCAGTCGGCTATGCAGGGTGTGGTAAAAGCCGACTTCGCCAAAGCGATTATCTTCTTCGATCATGATTTGCTGATAGCGGAAGTCCCATAGTCCAAGCCCACCGTGCTCCTCATCCGCCCAGACCAGCAGATAGCCCATCCCTCCCATTGTTTGGAACATTTCTCTGGGGACAATGCCTGCTTCTCGCCATTCCTGCTTATGGGGCTGGACCTCCTTCTGAAGAAAGGCTCTGTAGCTGTCGCGGAAGATTTCGTGTTCAGTTTCGAATCCGAGGCGTTGCATAAAGGCTCCGTTAAACTGCGAACTGATGCGGTTACTCAGGCGGACTGTGCTCACCAGAGTTTCCAGGAGTACAAGATATTTACCCGTAGGTCGTTGTTGTCACGGAAAGTCGCAGCTTGGGTGAAGTCGTTTCTGTACCAGGCTTGACGGACTTTGAAACCCAGTCCTTTTAGAGCTCCGGACTGGATGACGTAAGCCACTTGAGCCTGGCTTTCACGCTCGTAAAGATCACTACCCCCCATTCGTTGCGGCAACTCAATGTTATTGCCCCGCATGTGCCATAGCATGGCGGTGAGCCCGGGGATTCCCTGAGCCGCGAAATCGTAGTCCCAGCGTACTTGCCATGTGCGTTCTTTGGCGTTCAGGAAGTCGGTCGAAATGGCGCCCTCGACCGTGGGAGAAGGCTCGCTACGGCCCATGTACGGTTGAGCTGTGTCGCCGAAGAGCGCCATGTATCCCGTGCTGAAAGTATTGCCACCGAGGGTGTATCGAAAAACCACGCCGAAATTGTCGTTATCAACTTTACCGCCGTTGGCCGCACCATCTTCGCCGGATTTTACCCAGCGAAAATCCGTCTTCAGTTTGCCCGGGCCAACAGGCAAGTCGTGCACGAGCCAAAGGTAATCCTGTCGGTAGATGTCATTAAGCGTGGCATGGTAATAACTGGCATTGAAGTTAGGGGTCGCTTTGTATTTGGCACCGACGTAGGTGAAACCACTCGAGTCGGCATCAATGAAACGACCATTCTGTGGTGTCACACGAATGTTTTCATAGTTGCTGGAATCGCGAAATTTAATGCGATCAAGGTAGCCAGTCATCAGTACGACATCTTGGATGTCCTCTGATTGAAACGTTACACCCTGAAAGGTTTGCGGCAGGAGACGACCCGGACTTGAATAAGCAATCGGCAAGTTGAGCACCATCCGCCCCGCATTTATTTTCGACTGCTTATAGCGCATCTTTACTACGCCGCCAAAGCTGCTGTAGTCATCTTCTGCACGGCCCTTGGAGTCCAGCGGGAGAAGTTGGGTGCCTGAGCGATCTGGTGATGAGTCCAGTTTTATACCGGTCATACTGTGGAGATCTACTCCGAAGCCAAGCGGCCCCTCGGTGTACCCCGATTTGAAATCCAGCGTCACGCCTTGCGCCCACTCACGAAGTTCTCGTTTAAGTGCCGGATTCGCAGGGTCTTTAAAATCGCGATCGAAGTAATAGTTATGCAACAGTACCGACGCGCTGCTGTCGCTGAAGAAAGTGCTGTTTGCTTCTGCCACTATCGAAAGTGGGAAAGACAACATCAGCAACGCTGTTTGGCGGGTGTTCATATGAATACTCCATTTTTTTTATTGTTTGGAGTGATGGCCGGATAAGGTGGCCTAGGTAGAGCAGAGGCTCAGTCTTTTTGCGAACTCATCAGGCGCCCAAAGTCTCGACGGGCGATAAAAAAACCAATGACTGCACACGGCCCGATGAACGCCGCCATCGTTGCAAGCGCCATGGCGATAGCGGATGGGCCGGTAAACACTCGGTCCGCCAAAACGCCGCTGAGAAAGGGGCCCACGGTGTAGCCGAAGAGATTAATCACCAAGAGGTTTACGGCGACGGTGCGAGCTCTGAGTCGTGACGGGCTGATCATCTGCATGGCCAGGCAAGTGAGCACGGAGATACTTGGAAGAAACATCATGCAGACCGCAAAGGCCGCAACAAGGAGCCAGTATTTTCCGGCCACCAGGCCAATGATGATGGCGGGTATCGGGATAACGACACACACCAGTAGCATCAGTAGGATGCCATCTGGCCGGCCTGCTTTCTGAAGTTTGTTTGCCAGCCACGGTAGTGACAATGTGCCTAGTACGGAAGCCGGCAGGCCGACTGAGCCAAATACAAAACTGGCATGGGATGCGGTGAGTTCGTGCAGGCGAATCAGCAGCGTTGGAGCCCAGGAAATCACGCCCAGCGTCAGGGATGAGATCAGGCCCGTACTGATAAAGAATGGAATGAACATCGACTTGTTGTTAGTCAAAAAGGGAAGCAGCGCATCAACACCGCTGGCTTTCTGCTGGATCGGTTGCGATTCCACGCGAGCCGGCTCACGAACCGTCAGCGCGAAAATCAGCACCATCAGGAAGCCAGGCAAACTGACGGCAAACAATGTGAAGCGCCAAGGCTCCATCGAGGGGAAGAGCTGCTGTGCACCTGCGTATTGATAAACGGCTCCCCCGATTAGAAAAGCACCGGTCGCCATGACGTTGCCGGTCGCCATATAGAAGCTGGTGGGAAGTGCCCTCTCTTTGCGCTGGAACATGTCCCCGATCAACGACATGGCAGCGGGCGTGAGGACTGCTTCGCCAATGGCGACACCTGCGCGGCAGATAATCAATGTTGTAAAGTCGGCTGTAAATGCCGAAGCGGCAGTCATCAAAGACCACAGCAGCACGCCCGCAAGTATGACTCGCGTACGATTGCCCTTGTCGATCAGGTAGGCAACTGGAATCCCTGCCACTGCGTACAGGACCGCGAAGCCGGCACCCAGCAACAGGCCCATTTGTGTGTTTGACAGGCCAAGGCTTTGGGTGACCGGCTGTGCGACGGCCGAAAGAATGAACCGGTCTACCATGGAAATGGCATAAAAAATGATGAGGCAGCCTACGGCGTACCATCGCCCAGCATGTACCTTGCTCTCAACATATTGGAGGGGCGTACTCTGTTCGTTCATTGCGTCATCCCTTTAATTATTTTTGTTTGGATATTTCCAGCAGCAATGGCTGATTTCGACATGGTCTCGCGACGAATCAGTGCTCTGAGTGGCGCCCTTGTCGCTACTGCTTTAGCAGACAGCAAACAGTGAGCGTCTGGACCCAGTCTAAGAGGTAGGGATGAGAGGAAAATCGTCTTAAAAGACGATTTTGATCAGGGATTCAGGGTAGGAACCCAAGTCTGCGTGCGGCAGCCAAGGCTTGGGTACGGCTATTGGTGTCGAGCTTGGCATTGATGTTTCGAAGGTGGGTGCGCACGGTACTGTTCGAGACGTGAAGCCTGTCGGCCAGGTCGAGGTTCGAACAGCCTTCCGTCAACAACTTCAACACCTCGATTTCCTTGCGAGTCAGAGGGGCTGCCAGGGGGGAGGCGTGCGGTGCGCTCCGAGTGTCTTCCCGGTTCAGCGGACCGAAGGCGAGCAGGATCCCGCGAAGGTAATCCAGCAGAAGCGGATCGCGTTTTTCCCGACACTCATACACGTGCTTGAACTGAAGCACTGCGTAGCCCAACGCGGGGCCCTCATCCAGAACCGTGCGGATGTAACCCTCTCGTGCTGCGTACCCCAGGGCATCCTCCAGTTCTTTATGCGCGGCCAGGATGTTGTCGCTTCGCTGCAATGCCAGTGCCTTGAGCAACTGTAAAACCAGGGCGCGATGGAGGCGCGCTGAGCGACGTGCTTCACTGAGATCGGTATCCAGCTGTTTCAGCGCAGCCCCAATATCGCCAAAATGGATCTCCCATCTCAACCTGGCTAGTCGAAGATAATGAATGTCGTGAGCGAGCAACCGCTGCCGGCATTCCCGAGCCCATAGTGCTGGATCATCTGCTCTGAGCAACTCGTCATGGGAGGCAACCGCGTTACCCTGCATCAGGAGGATCTTCGCCCGCTCAAGTTGAGCAGCGGCCACTACACGGGGCAGGAAGCGGCTGTGACCGAGATATTCGAGCTCCGTCACTGCTTGCAGGGCTGTATCGATATCACTTTCGATAAAAGCCAGTCTGCACTTCAATAGGTAGATGAGAATGAGGTGATCAGGTATGCCGACTTCGCGCGCCAGGGGTAGGTAGACATTGATCAGGTGGCTGGTCTGCTGGAGATCATTGGATTCATAGATCGTTGCGGTGAACAGCACGCCCGCCCAGGCGTTGCCATGGCTGTGCTTATTGTCATTGGTATGGGTCGCATCGACTGCCAGCCGAAAGCGCGCAGTTGCGTGACGCAGCCGCCCATGCAGGAGGTCGATCAAGCCTTCTGTAGTTTCCGAGTACATCCGGTTGAAGATACTTTCTCCGCCATGCAGACGTCTCGCGGCATCAATCATTCGCTGTGCATCACGGGCATGGCCGATGATCAGACTCTGGTGAGCAATGGCATTGAGAAGCGTCGCGCTGGCGAAATTATGCCCAGTGTCCATGCTTTCGAGTGCGCGCATCCCGGCGGTGAGGGCTTCCTCACATCGGTCCTGCATGCCCAATAGTGTCGGGAACAAGGCTGCGCCATGATTTCGTACGCGCCCATCCAGGCTGTCCCGCCAATCTATTCGCTCCAGCTTCTTCAAGGCTGGGTGCGCGCCTTCGGTCAACGCCGATGCCCAGATAGACATCATGTAAAGTACCGGATGGGCTGCAATGAGCTGCGCAGGAAGCGCTGCAAACCAACGACTGAGCAGGCGCATACGGCCCTGTTCCAGCAGTGATTCGCCATGCTTTTCAAGCAACATGAATGCTTGCTTTAACTCCGAGCATTGTACTGCGTGGTCGATGGCCAAGACATATTGCGCATTGGCTTCGTACCAGCGTGAGGCTGCGAGGTGCAGCGTCGGCAATTCACTGGGATATTCACCGTGCAACTGGTTGCGAAGGTACTCGGCAAACAATCCGTGAAAACGCCAGGTTCCTTTTCTCGCCTCAATGGGTATCAGCAGCCCTTGCGCAAGCAGGTGTTCGATCATTCTGTGTGTATCGACAAGGGGATTAAGCGCCTCGCAAAGCGATACGTTGAATTGTCTCAGAATGCTGATGCGCAACAAGAAGCACCGCACGCTGGCGGGTTGGTCTGCCAGCACTACCTCGGCTAAATAATCGGCTACAGTCCCCGTCGATCCCGAGAACTGAGCCACAAAACCAATGTCTGAGTGGGCACGCTTCAAAGCAATGGAGGCTAACCAGAGCGCTGCGATCCAACCTTCGGTCTTGTCATGCAAATGCTGGAGCTCCGCATCGGTCAATCTTCCAGCAAGCAACTGGGAAGCGAAAAGCTCCCTGCTTTCACTGAGTTCAAAACGCAGTTGCGAAGAGTCGATTTCCGTAAGCCTACCACTCACCCGCAGGCGGGCCAGGCTCAATGCCGGCATGCATCGCGTCCCTATGATCAGGTAGGCACGATGGGGGAGGTGCTGGGCAATTTCTTGGAGCAGCGCCAGGACAGACCTCTCCTGAATGTTCTCCAGGTCGTCGATGAACAGGGCGAACGGATTTCTGCTCATCGCCAGTGACGTGATTGCATCCTGACCAGCGCGGGCGATTCCCAGGTGATTGACGATCTTGTCCAGACAGCTAAGGAAGCGTGGCAGGTCGTTATCAGTCGCGGTGGCATTCAGCCAGGCGGTCGCTATGCCAGCGTTGTCGAACTGGTGAAACGCCTGAGCCATGACCGTTGATTTGCCAAACCCTGCAGGGGCGCTCAACAGCGTTAAGGTTCCACCTGCAGTAGAAATGACCGGGAGCAGGTGCTTGCGCGGCACTTGCACTGAAACAGGTGTGGGCCCCGTAAATCTTGGGTCCGACTTACTGATCACGGTCAGCATGGTGCGTTCACTCCTCGCGCTGTCTCGCTTGACGCTTGAGTTCGTCGCAGAATTCAACGTGGCGCAAACCCAGCCGTCAACAGGTCAACCATCTGTTCTGCCACTTCTTCCTTGGATTGCGTGCCTTGCGGTGAAAACCACCGCGCTGGCCAGTTAAGTGCTCCCGCCAATGTGAAGGCCAGCAGCTTCGAGTCACAAGGTGCAATTGATCCGTCTGCGATGGCTTGCTCGATCAGCGCGCGCATTGCCAAGTCGATTTCTCCTTTCAATGCACGGAATTTGCTGCGTCCTTCCTCAGAGAGTGTTTCGTCACCTGTTCGTATGACGCAACGCCCAAAATCATCCATGTTGATCTCGGCATATCGCCGCAGGTAATTGCGCAGTCTGTCGATGCCCCGACCGGGTGCCTGTTGAGCGGACTCGGCGGCCTCCATCAGTTGTTCCAGGCCATGGAGAACGCACTGCAGCAGCACCTGCTCTTTGTTACCCAGGTAGTGATAGATCGTAGGTTTGGATATACCCAGGCTGACAGCAACATCCTCAAGTAACGTGGCGTGAAACCCTCTCTCGTTGAATATTCGCACGGCTGCTCGCAGCACCGCCTTGCGCTTGGCTTCCCGCTCGTTTTGCTTCTGACTCGGGGTTTGGAATGGCGAAATATCGGTCACGTTTATTGTCCTGCCCTGTTTGCTGAGTGCGGTCTCAGGCCCTGCATCTTACGTTATCTCCGAACAACCCAACGTGGCGAAGACGAAGGTGGTCTGCAGTCGATTGTTCATGTTTACCCTTGACAGGTTCCTAAGATGAATTCTAGCCTACTCGTGAGTAGGTGGTCTACCGATAGGTTTTGTTTGGCGTTTTGCCGACCTGTCCTGAGTCCTTCCTAAGCCGATCCGTTACAAGAATAAGCAAGAGGATGTGCTAGATGAAGATCCAAGAATCAGCAGCGGTCATTACCGGCGGTGCCTCAGGTTTGGGGGGAGCGGTGGCTGCGTGTTTGGCTGCCGCCGGTGCCAAGGTCACGATTATCGATCTGAACCAGGCGTTGGGGGAGGCCCACGCAAATGCAATCGGTGGGCTGTTTATCAAAGCTGATGTCACTGATGAGGCCGCTATCGAACATGCGCTGGAAACTGCGGAAGGTGTCCACGGGAAAGCTCGAATTCTGGTCAACTGTGCGGGGATCGGACCTCCTGCCAAAGCAATCAGTCGGGATGGTAACGCGCTGCCGCTGAAAGATTTCGCACGAATCATCAACATCAACCTCAATGGCAGTTTCAACGTTCTGTCTAAATTCGCGGCGCGTTTACATGCTGCGGAGCAGGAGGCTGAAGAGCGGGGCGTCATCATCAACACCGCGAGCGTCGCAGCATTTGATGGGCAGATCGGGCAACCTGCTTACGCGGCTTCAAAAGCGGGAATTGTGGGCATGACGTTGCCCTTGGCGCGAGAGTTCGCCCGTTATGGTATTCGAGTGATGACCATTGCCCCGGGGATCTTCCTGACGCCTCTCTTGGCTTCGCTACCGGAAGAAGCCCAGCAGTCCCTCGGCCAGCAGGTACCGTTCCCCAGCCGTCTCGGCCAGCCGGATGAGTTTGCGCATCTGGTGAAATCAATAATCGAAAACCCCATGCTCAACGGCGAAGTCATTCGCTTGGACGGCGCTATCAGGATGGCAGCCCGATGAATCATGACGACCTCGAATTAGCCGCGGAAATTGCTGATCGTGTAGAGCGATTCGTACGAGACGTTGTCGTCCCGTATGAAAAGGATAAGCGCCGAGATCATCACGACTGTCCTACCGACGCGCTTGTGGTGGAGCTGCGCGAGAAAGCTCGCTCGGCTGGCGTCCTCACGCCACACATTCTTCCCGACGGTAAGCATTTGAGCCAGCGCGGTACCGCTTTGGTACTGGCACGCACTGGTCTGTCTCCGCTTGGCCCCCTGGCTTGCAATACGTGTGCTCCCGATGAAGGCAACATGTTTCTGCTAGGCAAGGTGGGAAGCGATTTGCTGAAGGATCGATTTCTCGCGCCGCTAGTGGCCGGCACAGCGCGGTCTGCCTTTTTTATGACGGAGCCTGCCGAGGAGGGCGGAGCAGGTTCGGACCCTTCGATGATGCGCACTACCTGTCACCGCGACGGGAACAGTTGGGTGATCAACGGTCGCAAGGCTTTCATCACCGGCGCTGATGGCGCGCACATCGGCATTGTCATGGCCAAGGCGCAAGAGGGCGCGTGCATGTTCCTGGTGTCGCTTCCGGATCCGGCTATTCAGATCGAGCGAATCCCTCGCACGATTGACAGCTCCATGCCCGGAGGGCACGCAATCGTAAGGCTCGACAACCTGAGAGTGCCCGCAGAGCAAATGCTCGGCAATGCCGGCGAAGGGTTCAGTTACGCCCAAGTCAGGTTGGCGCCTGCCCGGCTCTCACACTGTATGCGCTGGTACGGCGCATGCCTGCGGGCCAACGAAATTGCCACCGATTACGCCAACCGGCGCATGGCCTTTGGCAAGCTGCTCATAGATCACGAAGGTACCGGTTTCAGCCTCGCAGACAACCTGATTGATCTCAAACAGGTGGAACTCATGATCCAGTGGTGCGCTGGGGTGCTGGACAGTGGAGCTCCAGGGGGCACCGAGAGCTCCATGGCGAAGGTTGCCGTCAGCGAAACGTTGATGCGGGTGGCTGACCGATGTGTGCAGGTCATGGGAGGGAGCGGCTTGACCGAGGACACCATTGTTGAGCAAGTGTACCGGGAGATTCGCGCTTTTAGGATCTATGACGGCCCAACCGAAGTGCACAAGTGGTCGCTTGCCAAAAACATCAAGCGTGGCTGGGCGAGGGCGCAGGCATGAATGCTCTTGAACAGCAATCCAATGCTGGTGCCGGCGCAATCCGCACCGACATGGGGTTCGATGAGAAAGCCCTGGCTAAGTGGATGCAGTCAAACGTGGAAGGGTTTGCAGGCTCCCTGTCAGTTTTGCAATTCAAAGGCGGGCAGTCCATTCCCACCTATCAACTTCAAACAGCCACTGCTAGTTATGTCCTCAGGCGCAAACCCTCGGGCTTGCTTCTGAAGGGCGCTCATTCAGTGGAGCGCGAGGCGCAGGTCCAGCATGCGCTGGGTCAGGTCGGTTTCAGCGTGCCGCGGATCTTCGGCGCCTGCACGGACGAATCGGTGATTGGCACATCGTTCTATGTGATGGAGCGCGTCGAAGGCAGAATTTTCTGGGACGCCACCTTTCCCCAGGTGAGTTGCCAGGAGCGCCCGCGCTATTTCGACGCCATGAACGAAACGCTCGCGACGCTTCACAAGATAGATCCAGCGCAGGTTGGACTTGGGGATTACGGCCGGTCCGGGAATTACTTCGAGCGCCAGATCAGTCGATGGTCGCGACAATATCTGGAGGATGAGACGGCGGGGCGTGATCCAAACATGGATGCGCTAATCCAGTGGTTGCCTGCTCATATTCCGCCTGGCGATGAATCGGCGATCGTTCACGGTGACTTTCGCTGCGACAACATGATTTTCCATCCCGTTGAGCCGAGGGTTATTGCGGTGCTGGATTGGGAGTTGTCGACCTTGGGCCACCCTCTCGCAGATTTTGCCAATCACGCAATGATGTATCAAATGCCACCGCATATCGTAGCCGGCCTGGCGGGTGCAGATTTGAAGACTATGAACATTCCGTCGCAGGAGGATTATGTCGCTGCGTACTGCGAGCGGACGGGGCGCAATAGGATCCCTTCCTGGGAATTCTACATAGCGTTCAACCTTTTTCGAATGGCTGCAATCTTTCATGGAATCAGAGGCAGAGTCATCAAAGGCACTGCTGCTTCGGCGCACGCTCATGAGCGTGCGCAAAGCTTCCCGCTGCTGGCCGAACTCGCTCGCCGTGCCATGGAGAAGTGTAAATGAACAGTGGATTGAAGTTCTCTATTCAGGATGGCATCGCCACCATCACCCTGGACAGACCTGAGCACGGTAATGCCATTGACTTGCCCTTAGCTCAATCGCTTTTGAAAGCGGCGATTTCTTGCGACCACGACTCAAGCATTCGTTGCGTCGTGCTCACTGGCAAAGGCACGTTGTTTTGTGCCGGTGGAGATCTCGGGGCATTTGTATCGGCGGGCGGGGAGATTTCTGGCTTTCTAAGCGGGCTCGCCGGCACTTTGCATCTGGCCGTTTCTCGCCTGATGCGCATGAACAAGCCGCTCGTCGTGCTTGTTAATGGCCCTGCGGCAGGCGCGGGGATGAGTCTTTCGTTGATCGGCGACATTGTATTGGCGCAGCGCTCTGCTCATTTCACCCCGGCCTACGGCGCAATTGGCTTAAGCCCCGATGGGGGCTTGAGCTGGCAGTTACCGCGGCTAGTGGGGCTGCGTCGTGCGCAGGAAATGCTCCTGCTGAATAAAAAGGCCAGCGCCCAGCAGGCTCAAGACATGGGGCTGATCACCCGCGTTGTAGAGGACGGCCAGCTTGAGGGCGAAGGGTATGCTATCGCTCGAACCCTGGCCGCGATGACCACGCCCGCACTGGGGCGTGTCCGCAGTCTTCTCCTGCAAAGCTATGGCAACTCCCTGGAGGCGCACCTGGAGCAAGAGGCGCGCCATATCGCTGAGTTGGCCGCTGAGCCCCATGTACTCGAAAAAGTTACCGCGTTTGTGGATAAGCGCTCTCACCCTTCCAAGCAGGAGTTTCGACATGGCTGATGCTTATATCGTTGCCGCTGTACGTACCGCTGGCGGTCGTCGTAATGGCAAATTGGCTGGCTGGCACCCCGCTGATCTGGGGGCGCAGGTGCTTGACGCGCTGATTGATCGCTCGGGCATTGACCCGGCAGTGGTGGACGATGTCATTTTCGGATGTGTCACCCAGGCCGGCGAACAAGCATTCGCTTTCGCGCGCAATGTGGTCTTGGCATCAAAGCTTCCGCAAACTGTGCCAGCGGTGACTATCGACCGTCAATGTGGCAGCTCACAGCAGGCTGTTCAGTTTGCGGCCCAGGCGGTGATGTCCGGGGTTCAAGATGTTGTGATCGCTGGCGGTGCGGAGAGCATGAGTCGGGTCCCCATGTTTTCCAACCAGTCGTTTCATGAAAAGGCGGGGATCGGCGTCGGTCCGTTCAGTGAGCGCATTCAGAACCGTTTCAACGTCAAAACTTTCAGCCAGTTTGAGGGGGCAGAAATGCTCGCTCAAAAGTATGGATACGATCGCCTGACGCTTGACCGCTTTGCTCTACAGAGTCACCAGAGGGCTGCGCAAGCCGTGAACAGCGGAGCGTTTGCCGATGAGATCGTGGCACTCAGTGTTGACGGCGGGATGCATTCGCTGGATGAGGGAATTCGATTCGACGCATCCCTGGAGGGGATCGGCTTAGTGAAGCCGCTGATTGAGGGGGGCGTTGTCACTGCCGCTAACGCAAGCCAGGTATGCGACGGGGCCTCAGGTGTCCTGGTGGTGAGCGAGCGAGCGCTCAAGCAGTACGGGCTCACACCCATTGCTCGTCTGGTCGACATGACGGTTACCGCTGGCGACCCGGTCATCATGCTGGAAGAACCTATCTACGCCACGCGCAAGGCGCTCAAGCGGGCGGGGATGAGCATTGCCGACATTGATCTTTATGAGGTGAACGAAGCGTTCGCTCCGGTTCCGCTTGCCTGGCTGGATGCGTTGGAGGCCGACCCGGATCGACTCAACGTGAACGGCGGGGCCATTGCCCTTGGTCATCCACTCGGTTCCTCCGGCACGAAGCTGATGACCACCTTGATCTACGCGCTCAAGGCGCGAGACAAGCGATACGGCTTGCAGACAATGTGTGAAGGTGGCGGCGTAAGCAACGTGACCATTCTGGAGGTGCTCTGATGGCCTTTCGAAACCGAGTTACAGAGCTTCTGGGTATCCGTCATCCGATCATTCAGGGTGGAATGATGTGGGTAGGGCGTGCTGAGTTGGCGAGCGCAGTTTCAAACGCTGGCGGACTCGGAACCTTGACCGCACTTACCCAGCCCACGCCGGAAGACTTGCGACGAGAGATCGAGCGTTGCCGACGCATGACTGACAAACCCTTTGCTGTGAATCTGACCATTCTGCCGTCAGTGAATCCACCGCCCTACGCTGAATATCGGCAAGCGATCATCGAATCGGGCGTGCGTATCGTGGAAACAGCAGGGAACAAGCCGCAGGAACACGTTGAGGCGTTCAAGGCGCATGGCATGATTGTCATCCACAAATGCACTGCGGTAAGGCATGCCATCTCCGCCCAGCGAATGGGCGTGGATATCATCTCTATTGATGGATTTGAGTGCGCCGGACACCCTGGTGAAGATGATATCCCCGGTCTTGTTCTGATTCCTGCAACTGCCGACAAGGTCAGCATTCCGATTATTGCCAGCGGCGGAATCGGCGATGGTCGGGGTCTCGCCGCTGCCATGGCGTTGGGCGCTGAGGGGGTCAACATGGGCACGCGCTTTTGCGCGACGTTGGAGGCGCCCATCCATGACGCCATCAAGCAGTTTCTTGTAGCGAACGACGAGCGCTCGACGAACCTGATCTTTCGCAAGTTTCACAACACCGGCCGGGTGGCACGCAATAGTGTTTCCGAGAAGGTCGTCAGCTTGTCGCAAGAGTCATCGGCTACCTTTGACGATATTCGCGGCTACGTTTCCGGAGCCAAAGGCCGTGAAGCACTGGAGACCGGCAATCTTGACGCGGGGCTTATATGGGCTGGACAGATCCAGGGCTTGATCAGGGATGTGCCAAGCTGCGCCGAGTTGCTCGAGCGCATGATCAGTGAGGCAGAAGACGTCATCAGCCATCGGTTGAAATCCATGCTCACATACGCTCAAGAGGATAAATAATGGATTATCAATTCATACGTGTGGAGCGAGAGGGCCGATTGACGTGGGTGACGCTGCAGCGTCCGGATACTCACAATGCTCTGAATTTCGATGCTCACGAAGAGCTCCAGCACGCGTTCGACGATTTCGCCAGCGATGACGAGCAGTGGGTCGCGATATTGACGGGCAGTGGTTCGAAGGCGTTTTGCGCAGGGCATGACCTGAAACAACAAGCCGCTGACGCCAACCTGGGAACGCCGAGCAAAGGCTTTGGTGGCCTGACATCCCGTTTTGATTTGAACAAACCTGTGATTGCGGCGGTAAACGGTGTCGCCATGGGGGGCGGGTTTGAGTTGGCGTTGGCCTGCGACATCATTGTTGCCTCCTCCAGCGCCATCTTCGCCCTGCCAGAAGCCAGGGTCGGCTTGGCGGCATTGGCCGGCGGCATGCAGCGCCTTCCTGGCTTGATCGGTTTGAAGCGCAGCATGGGCATGGTGCTTACAGGACGTCGCGTGAGTGCTTCTCAAGGTTATGAGCTGGGCTTTGTCAATGAGGTCACCGACGGGGATGTGCTGGCGCTGGCCCGCAAATGGGCTGATGAGTTGCTTGCGTGCAGCCCGTTATCCGTCCGCGCCACTAAAGAGGCCGTCATGCGAGGGCTGGATGTTCCCTTGGCACAGGCACTCGTTGAGCAGTGGGAATATCCGCAGGTGAAAAAAATGCTGAGTTCTCAGGATGCGGTGGAAGGCCCCAAGGCTTTCGCCGAGAAGCGCCAACCCAATTGGGTCGGTTACTGACTGCATATGGTATGCGCTACCAAATAAAGATAAAAAGAGGATAGGCCATGCACCCAATGATCCATGCTGTTTCCTGCCGTGATAAACCGGCCTGTATATTAGCCTCATCCAACAAGGTGATGACTTACGGGGAGCTGGATGAACTGGCGAACCAGGTTGCGCATCTGTTCAGAAATTTGGGACTACAGCGCGGTGATACAGTCGCCGTTCTGTTGGGTAACGATTTCGAGATATTCGTCGTTGCATGGGCGACGCAGCGCTGTGGTCTGTACCTGACTGCTGTTTCCTGCAAAACATCGGTCGGCGACCTCACTTATATAATCGACAACTCCGGTGCCAAAGCACTTATCGCAGGCGAGGCGTATTCCCAGGTTGCTGAGCAAGCCATGCAGCAAGCCAGCGCAGATGGACTCCACCTCTTTAGCTACGCAGGTGGTAGAACTCCGCTCTTGCAGGCCTGTGAAGGCTTGCCTGTCACTCTGATTTCTGATCCAAGTGCCGGTTCGGACATGCTGTATTCATCAGGCATGACCGGGCGTCCCAAAGGCGTTAAGCCTCAGTTGCCGGAAGGGCCGATTGAGCAGGAAACCCCGCTCATGCGCATGGGGCAAAGCCTCTATGGCATGGGGCCGTCCAGCCTGTATCTATCGACATCGCCCCTTTACCACGCTGCACCTTTGCGTTGGGCCATGGTTGTACAGAGACTAGGCGGAACGGTCGTGGTGATGGAACGATTCGATGCGCAGCAATCCCTTTCTCTCATCGAGCAGCATCGAATCACTCACGCGACGTTTGTGCCGACGCACTTCGTGCGCATGCTCAAGCTCGCAGAAGAGATTCGAGGACGTTACGACCTCAGCTCGCTGCAAGCCGTTGTCCACGCCGCTGCGCCATGCCCGGTTCCCGTAAAGCACGCGATGATCGACTGGTGGGGGCCGATCATCCATGAGTATTACTCCGGCACCGAGACCTGCGGGATCACTGCTCTGGATTCCTTTCAGTGGCTGAAAAAACCTGGCTCTGTTGGGCGAGCTGTTCTCGGCCAGGTCAAGATCGTAGGGCCAGACGGTGAAGAGGTACCTATGGGTACGCAAGGCGATGTCTATTTCGCCGATGGCCCTCGATTCGAATATCACAATGACCCGGAAAAAACCCGCCAAGCCTATAACGACAAAGGCTGGGCGACACTCAACGACATTGGGTGGGTGGACGAAGACGGTTACCTGTATCTAACCGACCGCAAGAGCTTCATGATCATTTCTGGGGGCGTCAACATCTACCCGCAGGAGATCGAGAACCTGTTGATCACTCATCCCGATGTGGAAGATGTTGCGGTCATCGGCGCACCTGATGACGAGATGGGGGAGAGGGTGGTCGCCGTGGTGCAACCTCGAGTGGGGGTAAAGGGCGACGCTGAATTTAGCGAGCTGTTGCGTCGATTTGTGCGTGACGCGCTGGGTGGTATTAAGTGTCCGCAGCAGTTTGATTTTCGAAATGAGTTACCGCGGGAGCCTACTGGTAAGCTCATGAAGAGATTGCTGAAGGCTGAGTACGAAGCCGCGCACCGTCGCCCCTGATGTTTCAGAGATCACTTGCAGCCGTGCCTGTGTGAGGGAGGATTCGTGAGGCCTCCGTGCCAGCGGGCTGCAAGGCATATGATCGATTGTTGATGGATGATTTTCTTGTCCATCATTTTGATCCGTCGCATTAACTCCGCCGCCAGATCGCGCAGTTCTTCGGGGGGCATCTGATTGAAGTGCGGAAGCGAAGTCCTGTCACCGGTTTTGCCCTAGGGCCCTATGCGACAGGCTGAAGAACTAATTGCACTCGTGTGATTGCCATGGCTGGTGTTAGACATCTGTGATGTCTGCACCAGCCCCGACACGGTGCAAAGGTAAACCGAGCACCAAGGCCCGGAGTTGCTTGTATCCAACTTAATCTCAGAGCCATGGCGCCCTCAGGTCAAATGAAACGCCTCTGTTGCAAACGCAGTGGAGCCAGATAACCACACTGTCATGCACCGGTACTTTCATGCGATTGCTGCGGGCGGTAGGCGAGCAGATAAGCGAAGTGCGGTTTCGCCGCACCGAACACCGCCACGACCCGCGTAAGCGAGGTGTCGGTGCCGGCTCGAATCTCCATCGGCTCGGAGGTAAGCCAGATAGAGTCGTTGGGATATTGACTGAGTCGGAAAACATTGATCGTCGATGCAATCAGCGGCGGTCCAGCCACACCGTCTGTGCATTGCAGAACTCACGGACTCCGAAATGTGACAGCTCCCGGCCGAAACCGCTTTTCTTCACGCCGCCGAAGGTGACACGTGGATCGGTTGCGCAATAGCCATTGATGAACACACCGCCGGTTTCCAGTTCGCCCGCCAGCTTCTGGGCAAGCTCGACATCGCGAGTGTAAATGGTTGAGGCAAGTCCGAACTCACTGTCATTGGCCAGCTCTAGCGCGTGGGCTGCATCGCGCGCGGTGATGATCGAGGCGACCGGCCCAAACAACTCCTGTTTGAACGAGGTCATCCGGTCGGTGACATCAGCGAATACGGTGGGCTCATAAAAGTTGCCAGGGCCTTCAGCCTTCTTGCCACCCATTAACAATGTCGCGCCTTCTTCCAGCGTCTCCTGGACCTGACGATCCAGCTCATCACGAAGATCGAAGCGAGCCATGGGGCCGATGTAGGTGCCTGCGGCCAATGGATCGCCGACGACCAACTCGCGGGTTGCTTCAACGAACTTGCGGGTGAACTCCTCAACGACACCTTGCTCGACAATCAGGCGTTTGGCGGCCGCGCAGACTTGCCCGGTATTCTGATAGCGGCCGATGACGGCAGCTTTGACCGCTTCGTCGAGGTCGGCATCGTTGAGCACAATGAACGGATCGGAGCCGCCCAATTCCAATACACACTTCTTCAAGGCTGCACCGGCCTGTGCGCCAATGGCTATGCCGGCGCGAACACTGCCGGTGAGCGTCACCGCGGCGATGCGTGGATCAGCGATTGCGGTCGAGACGCCGTCTGGCGTGACATTGATGACTTCGAAAACCCCCTCCTCAAAGCCTGCGCGTTTGAAAGTATCCTGCAGCAGATAGGCGCAGCCCATCACGTTGGGCGCATGCTTGAGGACGTAAGTGTTGCCAGCGATCAGCGCTGGAACTGCGCCGCGAAGCACCTGCCAGATGGGGAAGTTCCACGGCATCACGGCGAGAATCGGGCCCAGTGGGCGATATTCGATGCGCGCCTTACCACCCTCGACCTGGGTGGGTTCGGCGGTCAGCATGGCGGGGCCGTGTTCGGCGTACCACTCGCAGAGCTGCGCACATTTTTCAATTTCACCGCGCGCCTGTGTAGTGGGCTTACCCATTTCCAGGGTAATCATGTTTGCCATCGTTTCTGCATTACCGCGTAATGCTTTCGCTAGGGCAATCAACGACTGCGAACGTTCTTCTGCGGGTTTGCTGCGCCAGAGGGAGAACCCGGCAGTGGCGCGTGAAAGGGCAGCCTCCAGTGCTGACTCGGACTCGAATGGGTAGCAGCCAATCTGCTCACCATTGGCAGGGTTGATCGAAATGGCATGGGTGAGGCTAGAAACGTTAGTCATGACACCGTCCTGCGGAATGTGAATGAATGTGCAACTTCAGAACAAAAGTCCCGCTGTTTAGTCAAGTCGCGCGCGCCAGGATGGAGTGCGCGCGACCAATGACCGGTGCATCGACCATTTGCCCATCCAGCACGAACACGCCTTCCCCTGAGCTGGCGGCTTCGATAATGCGTTGCGCCCAGAGAAACTCTTCAGGGCTAGGTTTTAACGCCTGATGGATGATTGCCACTTGGCTCGGATGGATGCACAACGCGCCGCCAAAGCCCATGTCGCGGGCAAACTGAACGGTATTGTGCAGGCCAGTGGTGTCCTGGATTGAGGGGAAGACACCGTCCAGCGCTGGGGCCAGTCCAGCAACCCGCGTGCAGAGCAACACGGCATAGCGGGCGTGGCTGAGAATCTCTTCGGCAGCACGGCTGCCGGTGGTCAGGTTCAGGTCCAGGCCCAGATCGAGACTGCCGAACGACAAGCGTTCAACGCCTTTAGCACCGGCAATCGAGCTGAGTGCCGCCAAGCCTTTGGCGCTCTCGATGATCGGCCAGATCGGTTTGCCGGTGCTACCCGCGGTGGACACTTGCGCCGCGCTTTCTGCTTTGGGTAGCAGAATGGCGGTCACGCCGGCATGCCGACGGCAAAGATTCAGATCCGCGGCGTGCGCCCAGTGCTCCGGGGCATTCACCCGAACCAGCACTTGAGCTTCGGGGTGCTCACTCAAGAAGCGCTCAAGGTTATCCCTGGCTTGTTCTTTGAGGTTTTCCTGCACGGCATCTTCCAAGTCGACAATGACTCGGTCCGCGCCGGTGGCGATGGCTTTGGGGATGCGCTCTGGACGGGTGGCCGGCACAAACAGGGCGGAGCGAACAATCGATGTACTCATGGTGTTTTCCCCTGGCTGAACTCGACTTCTCCAATCTGTGCGATGCCGTCCTGATTGCCTGCCCAAACCTCAGCCTTGCCTGGCTCGATCATCCGGCCGCCGACTTCGAACAGCTGAGGCGAAATCAGCGGCCGCACACCACGGAAACTGAAGCGCTTGAGGGTCACCCCAGGGTGTGCACGCAGGAACGCGCGCAGGTTCAAGGTGGCGATCAGCGGACCGTGCACCACCAGGCCCGGATAGCCTTCGGTCTCGGTGACGTAAGGCCAGTCGTAGTGAATCCGGTGGCCATTGAAGGTGACCGCTGAATAACGAAACAGCAGAGTTGCACTGGGAACTACCGGCTCGCGCCACTGACCGGCCGCCAGTGGTTCGGTGCTGCCAAGCTTGGGTGGGGTGGGTTCGCGATAGACGATATCCTGCTCGTCGACCAATGCGCACTCACCCTCCTGGAAAAACTCATGGCGCACTGTGACGAACAGTAGCGAGCCCGTGCGTCCGTGTTTCTCCTCGACCTTGAGTATCGTTGAGAGGCGATCGACTTGGGCTTCGACGCGCAAGGGGCGGTTGAATGTTAGCCGGCTGCCCGCCCACATGCGGTTGCGGTTGTCCGCCGGCGGCAGGAAACCACCGCGCGCCGGATGGCCGTCCTGGCCGAGTCCGTTCTCGGTAACCGGCTCCTGGAAGAACGCCCAGTGCCACAGTGGTGGCAGCGTTTCACCAGGTTGCGGTGCAGCTTCGCCGAGTGTCGCGGCAATGCGCTTGACCAAGTTGTAGCTAATCTGGTCGCGGCTTTCTTCGACTCGACCGATCCAAGCAGAAATATCTAGGTTGCTCACTGCGTTTACTCCTTTCAGATCACCGAGGTGAGTTCTGGAATGGCTTCAAACAGGTCTGCTACCAATCCATAATCGGCCACCTGGAAGATCGGCGCTTCTTCGTCCTTGTTGATCGCCACGATCACTTTGGAGTCTTTCATGCCGGCCAGGTGCTGGATCGCGCCGGAGATACCGACGGCGATGTATAGCTGGGGCGCAACGATCTTGCCGGTCTGGCCGACCTGCATGTCGTTGCCCAGCCATGAGGTCGATGCGCTGATCGTCGCGGCCATCAAAGCTGAAAGC
>NZ_JBNNVP010000015.1:0-134277 GCF_050280605.1 Pseudomonas sp. NPDC089918
TCGGCCAACAGCGCCTGACCGGCCTCTTGAATGTCCCACAGGGTGTCGTCTTCCGGCAGCGTCGGCGGCTGGTTCCAGAACACCGTGTTCGGTTCCAGCGTCAGCTGATACCAGGACAGGTGCGTCGGTTTCAGGGCAATGGCCTGGCGCAGGTCGTTCAGGGCATCGTCCAGCGACTGATCGGGCAAACCATGCATCAGGTCCAGGTTGAAGTTGTCGAAACCGGCCTGACGGGCCATGCCGGCGGCACGCACGGCTTCATCACCGTTGTGAATCCGCCCCAGGGCCTTGAGCTTCTCTTCCTGAAAGCTCTGGATGCCGATCGACAGGCGATTGATCCCCAGCGCCCGGTAAGCGACGAACTTTTCCTGCTCGAAGGTTCCGGGGTTGGCTTCCAGGGTGATTTCGATGTCGCTGGCAAACGGAATTCGTTGCTCGACGCCCTTGAGCAAGCGACCCAGTGCCTTGGCACTGAACAGGCTCGGCGTACCGCCACCGAAGAAGATCGAGCTCAGCTCGCGGCCATAGACCGCATGCAGGTCTTGATCGAGGTCGGCCAGCAGGGCGTCGACATATTCTTCTTCCGGCAGCACGGGGCTGGCGGTGTGGGAGTTGAAGTCGCAATAAGGGCATTTGCGTACACACCACGGGATGTGGATGTACAGCGCCAGGGGCGGCAGCACAGGCAGGGCCGCTCGAGGCGATTGGGCGGCGCCGCCGAAGATCAGCGGCGACGCGGACGAGTCATGGATCATTTCAGGCCCAGACGCTGGCGCAGCAGATCCATTGCACGGGCGCGGTGACTGATCTGGTTCTTGTCGCTGGGCTTAAGCTCGGCGCTGGAGCATTCACGCTCCGGGACCCAGAACAGCGGGTCATAGCCAAAACCGTGTTCGCCGCTGGCCTGGGTCAGGATGCGCCCATGCCACAGGCCTTCGCAGAGAATCGGCAACGGATCGTCGGCATGACGCACCAGCGCCAGCACACAGACGAACTGCGCGCCGCGCTCGGCTTGCGGTACGTCTTTCAAGACGTCGAGCAGTTTGGCGTTGTTCGCCGCATCGCCTTTACCGTCGGCGTAACGGGCCGAATAAATGCCCGGCGCACCGCCGAGGAAATCCACCGCCAGCCCCGAATCGTCGGCCAAGGCTGGCAGCCCGGAAATGCGCGAGGCATTGCGGGCCTTGAGAATGGCGTTCTCGACGAACGACAGGCCGGTTTCTTCAGGCTCGACGCTGCTGAACTCGCCGATCGAGCGCAAGTGCACCGATTCGCCGAGCATGGCCTGGAGTTCCTTGAGTTTGCCGGCGTTGTGGCTGGCCAGTACGAGTTGCGTGAAGTTCATCATTGGCCAGGGAAAAGCTCTTGTTGGAAACTGATGGTGTTGGTTTTGTCGCCAGTCTGCACCTTGATGTCAAAGGTGCGGATTTCCTGCTGATCCACCGGGAACTGGGCGATATAGTACACCGCGCCTGTTTCAGTGATCTGTTTGAACTTCAGCGGGATGCTTTGGCTGGTCAGGTCTTTGACCGTGCCGCTGACCTGAGCCGTCTGTGGTTTACCTTCCTTGAGTACCGAGACATTGATCACGCCCTGATTCTTGCTGCGGGTCAGCTCGGCCGCTTTGGCGATATCCGGTGTCAGGAAGGTGGAATTGAAGGTGTTGTAATGCACCGTCACATCGCCAAAGGTTTCCTTGCGCTCGCCCTTGATGACGTCGGCGGCCATGGCGGTGACGCTCAGGCAGGCAGTAAGTAAAAACAGTGCTAGACGACCCATGATCGTTCTCCTCGAAGTGTCGTGATTCAGACCGCGACCTTGTGGTCCTGCAGCCCGGGGCTGCTGACTCGGTAAATACCGATTTCACCTAACAGATTAGGCCATAGCTTACTGGCCCACCCGTGCCGATGCTGTTGATCCACGGCAAGCCGATCAATGACCTTGGCTTCACGTTCGCGACACAGCGCTTCAAAGTCTTCGAAAGTGCAGAAGTGGATGTTTGGCGTGTTGTACCAGGTGTATGGCAGAAAATCCGAAACCGGCATCCGGCCCTTGCTCGCCAGGTACCAGCGGCAGCGCCAGTGACCGAAGTTGGGGAAGGTGATGATGCACTGGCGACCGACCCGCAGCATTTCGTCGAGGATCTTGTCCGGGTAGTGCACAGCTTGCAGGGCCTGGGTCATGACCACGATGTCGAAGCTGTTACTGGCGAAGTTGCCCAGACCCTTGTCCAGATCCTGCTCGATGACGTTGATACCCTTGGCCACGCACTCGGCAATGTTATCCGGGTCGTTTTCCAGGCCATAGCCGGTGACCTGTTTGTGGTCGCGCAGCCAGGTCAGCAACTCGCCGTCACCGCAACCGAGGTCGAGCACGCGGCTGCCGGCGGGGATCCATTCCTGGATGATTTCCAGATCGGCTCTCATGTCTTCCTCAAAGCGCTATACGGTTCATGTAATTGCTGAAGGCCTGCAAATAACGCGGGATCGGAATCAGGAAGGCATCGTGGCCTTGCGGAGCGTCGATCTCCAGGTAGCAGACGTCTTTCCTGGCCGCCATCAGCGCGTCCACCAGTTCCCGCGAGCGGGCAGGGGAGAAGCGCCAGTCGGTGGTGAAGGACATCACGCAGAACCTGGCCTGGGCATTGGCGAAGGTTTTCGCCAGGTCATCGTCGAAGTTTGCCGCCGGGTCGAAGTAGTCCAGTGCCTTGGTCATCAGCAGGTAGGTGTTGGCGTCGAAACGTCCGGAAAACTCTTCGCCCTGATACCGCAGGTAGCTTTCGACCTGAAACTCGACGCTGTGGAAGTCGTAGTTGAGCTTTTCGCTCTTCAGGCCGCGACCGAATTTCTCGCCCATGGAGTCGTCGGACAGATACGTGATGTGCCCGACCATCCGCGCCAGCATCAAGCCGCGCTTGGGGATCACACCCGCTTCCTGGAACGAGCCGCCGTGGAACTCCGGGTCGGTGAGGATCGCCTGACGTGCGACTTCGTTGAACGCAATGTTCTGCGCCGACAGTTTTGGTGCCGAGGCGATCGCCAGGCAGTGCCGCACGCGGTCCGGGTAAGTGATGGTCCACTGCAAGGCCTGCATGCCGCCGAGGCTGCCGCCGATCACCGCCGCCCATTGGCGGATGCCGAGCAGGTCGGCGAGACGTGCCTGGCTGTGGACCCAGTCTTCCACGGTCAGTACCGGGAAATCGGCGCCGAATGGCTTGCCGGTTTCCGGATTGACACTGCTGGGGCCGGTGGAGCCATTGCACCCGCCGAGATTATTCAGGCTGACCACGAAGAACTTGTTGGTGTCGATCGGCTTGCCGGGGCCGATGCAGCTGTCCCACCAACCCGGTTTGCGGTCGTCGGGGCTGTGGAAGCCGGCGGCGTGATGGTGACCGGACAAGGCGTGGCAGATCAGCACGGCGTTGCTCGCCGTAGCGTTCAGCGTGCCGTAGGTTTCGTAGATCAGGTCATAAGCGGGCAGCGAACGTCCGCAGGCCAAGGCCAGGGGTTCACTGAAGTGCGCCACTTGCGGCGTCACCAGACCAACAGAATCGGGGGGGAAGGCAGCTGGCATCGACCCTGCTCTCATTGAAATGAGGCGTAAGTCTAAAGACCGCTGACCCTAGCAGCAAGCTAACTTCCCCACCGTTAACGATCGTTCCCACGCTCTGCGTGGGAATGCCTCGCTGGACGCTCTGCGTCCGCTTCGGCTGGGACGCGGAGCGTCCCGGGCTGCATTCCCACGCGGAGCGTGGGAATGATCAGGGGAGGGTGAGATCCGGCAAATCCGGCAGTTTCTTCGGCGAACAGATCCGCACCCGTTTCTGCCGGTTCAGCTCTCCGCTGATCAAACTCACCTGACTCTTGGAAACCCCGAACGCCTTGGCCAGAAACGCCATCAGGTACGCATTGGCCTTGCCTTCAACCGGCGGTGCGGTCAGGCGGATCTTCAGGCGATCGCCATGCAGCCCGCAGAAATCATCGCTGCGGGCCGCCGGTTGCAGGTGACATTCCAGAATCAGGTCATCACCGTCCCAGCGAAAGTAGCTCATCAGATCAGGCCGAGCAGCCCCTGCGGCATGAGGGCATAGTACGCAAGTCGCGGGATCAGCCAGCTTTGCAGCAACTGGATCGCGATAAACGCGAAGATCGGCGAGATGTCGAGGCCGCCCAGGTTCGGAATGATACGGCGGAACGGCGCGAGTACTGGTTCAGTAATCTGCGCGACCAGCTCTGCGCCCGGGTTGTGGCTGCCGGGAGCGACCCAGGACAGGATCACACTGATGATCATCGCGTAGAACAGAACACTCAGAAACAGCGAGAAGATTGCGATCAGTGCCCAAGGCACCAAAAGCAGCAAATCGACCTCGAAGCCCTTGAGCAGCAGGATGACTGCTATCAGCACCATCTGCACGATCAGCGCCAGTACCAGTGACGACATGTCCAGCCCGAACATACTCGGGATGACCCGGCGCAGGGGCTTGAGCAGCGGTTGAGTGGCTTTCACGATGAACTGGCAGAGCGGGTTGTAAAAATTCGCCCGAACCAATTGCAGGATGAAGCGCAGCAGCACGATCAGCAGGTACAGGCTGCCCAAGGTTTTGATGATGAAAATGGCAGCGTCATTGAGTCCGAGCATCATTGATTCCTTGTAAGAGCTGATTAGCGACCGAGTTGCTCAGCCATCTCGGCCGAGCGGTGCGCAGCGGCGCCGAGTGCTTTTTCTACCAGGGCTTCGAAGCCGCCGGCCTGGAACGACTTGATCGCCGCTTCGGTGGTGCCCGCAGGTGACGTCACGCGACGACGCAGTTCAGCCGCGTCGACATCGCTTGCGACCGCCATGTGTGCAGCACCCAAAGCGGTTTGCACGGTCAGTTGCGCGGCGATGTCCGCTGGCAGGCCGAGCTTCACGCCCGCGGCGGTCATGGCTTCGATCAGCAGGAAGAAATACGCAGGGCCTGAGCCGGAAACGGCGGTGACCGCGTCCAGTTGCTGTTCTTCGTTCAGCCACAGGGCAATGCCAACCGCCGACAGCAATTCTTCAGCTTGCTGGCGTTGCCCGGCGCTCACTTCGTTGGTGGCGTACAGCCCGCTCACGCCCTGACGCAGCAGCGCCGGGGTGTTGGGCATGCAACGCACGATGGGCTGGGCGCCAAGCCAGTTGTTCATGCTGGCGCAGGTGATGCCGGCCGCAATCGAGACCACCAGTTGATTCGGCGCAAGGCTTGGGCGAATGGCTTCGCACACGGCTTTCATCGCCTGGGGTTTGACCGCCAGCACGATCACGTCCACGCCCTGAATGGCTTCGGCGTTGTCGGCGAACACTTCGATGCCGTGTTCGGCACTCACGCGGGTGCGGGTTTGTTCACCCGGATCACTGGCGCGGATTTGCGCGGCGTCCAGACCTTTGGCGCGCAGGCCGCCGATCAGGCTGGCGGCCATGTTGCCGGCTCCGATAAAGGCAATACGAGTCTTGCTCATGTCAGGTCCTTATAAAGAGAGGTGTCAGCCATTGTTTCAAGACTGGCCGTAGTCGCGGGCACCAAAAAGGGCCGTTCCGATACGGACCCAAGTGGCGCCCATGGCAATGGCCGACTCGAGGTCGTGGCTCATGCCCATGGAAAGTGTGTCGAGTGGCAGGTTCAGGCTGGCTTGCAGTCTCTGCACGGCAGCAAAAGCAGCGTCCTGGGCGGCGCGATCTTCAGTCGGCTCGGGAATCGCCATCAGCCCGCGTAATTTCAAGCGCGGCAGCGCGCTGATGGCATTGGCCAGGGCGGGCAGGTCGGCCGGGGTACAGCCGGACTTGCTGGCTTCACCACTGACGTTGACCTGGATGCAGATGTTCAATGGAGGCAAATCGGCAGGGCGTTGTTCGGACAGGCGTTGTGCGATTTTCAAGCGATCCACGGAATGCACCCAGTCGAAATGCTCGGCGATAGCGCGAGTCTTGTTCGATTGAATGGGGCCGATGAAGTGCCAGATCAAGGGCAGGTCGGCCAATTCGAGCTGTTTGCCCAAGGCTTCCTGCAGGTAGTTTTCGCCAAAGTCGCGGATCCCGGCGGCGTAGGCTTCATGCAGGGCTTCGGCGGGTTTGGTCTTGCTCACGGCTAGCAGCTGGATGCTGTGCTCGTTGCGCCCGGCGGCGAGGGCGGCAGCACGGATGCGTGAACTAACCTGAGCGATGTTGTCTGCTATCGTGGACATCAAGAGGCGCCAGCGGTCTGAAGGTTCGCGGCATTCTACTGGAATTGAGGAGCGCTATGGATATCACTGAGCTGCTGGCTTTCAGCGCCAAACAAGGCGCGTCTGACCTGCACCTGTCCGCCGGCCTGCCACCGATGATCCGTGTCGACGGTGATGTGCGACGCATCAACCTGCCGGCTCTGGATCACAAGGAAGTGCATGAGCTGATCTACGACATCATGAACGACCTCCAGCGGGTGGACTTCGAGAAGCATCTTGAAACCGACTTTTCCTTCGAAGTGCCCGGCGTGGCGCGTTTTCGGGTCAATGCCTTCAACCAGAATCGGGGTGCGGGCGCGGTATTCCGGACCATTCCGTCCAAGGTGCTGAGCATGGACGATCTGGGGATGGGGGAAGTGTTTCGCAAGATTACCGAAGCCCCCCGGGGCCTGGTGCTGGTGACCGGCCCGACCGGTTCGGGCAAGTCCACCACATTGGCGGCGATGATCGATTATCTGAACAACCATCGCCATCACCACATCCTCACCATCGAAGACCCGATCGAGTTCGTCCACGAATCGCGCAAATGCCTGATCAATCAGCGCGAAGTCCATCGTGATACCCGCAGCTTCGCCACGGCGCTGCGCTCGGCCCTGCGCGAAGACCCGGACGTGATTCTGGTGGGGGAGATGCGTGATCTGGAGACTATTCGGCTGGCATTGACTGCCGCCGAGACCGGTCACCTGGTATTCGGCACGCTGCACACCACGTCGGCGGCGAAAACCATCGACCGGGTGGTGGACGTGTTTCCGGGCGACGAAAAATCGATGGTGCGCTCGATGCTTTCCGAGTCATTGCTGGCGGTGGTTTCGCAGACATTGATCAAGAAAATCGGCGGCGGGCGAGTTGCCGCCCACGAAATCATGCTTGGCACTTCGGCGATCCGTAACCTGATCCGCGAAGACAAGGTGGCGCAGATGTATTCGTCGATTCAGACCGGAGGGTCGCTGGGGATGCAGACGCTGGATATGTGCCTGAAGGAGTTGGTGACCAAGGGCGTGATCAGTCGCGAGCATGCGCGGGAGAAGGCGCGGTCGCCGGATAACTTCTGACAGGAAGTTGATCGTTCCCACGCTCTGCGTGGGAATGCCTCAATGGACGCTCCGCGTCCGCTTTGGCAGGGGGGACGCGGAGCGTCCCAGGCTGCGTTCCCACGCAGAGCGTGGGAACGATCAGTGTCGGATCAGCGCTGAACAACCCGCAATGCGTTCTGTTCTTTTGGCAGAACCCGCTTGGCAACCACGTAGTGGCTTTCCCAATACGGTTTCTTCAGGGTGTCGATGCTGACCGACTTGCCACGGCGGGGTGCGTGGATGAAGCGGTCGTTGCCCAGGTAGATGGCAACATGATTGACCCGACGGCTCTTGATGTTGAAGAAAATCAGGTCGCCTGGCTTCAGATCATTGCGATCGACCTTCTCGCCATGACCGCTGGCCATGGCGTTGGAGGTACGAGGCAGGTCAAACGTAGCGTCGTTGAACGCGTATTTCACCAGACCGCTGCAATCGAATCCTTTACTTGGGCTGCTGCCACCCCAACGATAAGGTGTACCGAGCACGTTTACCGCGCGGCTCAACACGTTGCTGCTTTCCTTGCTGGCCATCGGCGGGACCAGCTTGCTGTTTACGCTGCTCAGTTGGCTGGAGCGTTTTACTGTTTGTTTGTTTTTGCTCGAAGGAGCAGAAACGTGGGATTTTGGGGTGTAACCATTAACGCTAGGAAGACGTTGCTCACGATTGGTGGCGTGGGCGGCCAGGGGCAATAATAGGCAAATGGTTAGCCATGTCTTGAAAAATGGACGCATTAGGCAAGGCTCATATGGGTGAACGCGCAACTTTATAACAGCTTTTTTGGCCCTTCCGAGGCCGTTGGTCGATTCAAACGGCGGGCCGCGGAACTAAAAATCGGCAAAGTTGACGTGGGTTGTCTGACAAAAGTCAGGTATTACAAGGCTTTGGCAGGAATGAAGTTAGCATTTGCCGTATGTCGGCCGCCTGTAAAAAAGTCACAAAGAATTCAAGAATATTTCTCTATCGTGTGAGTCGAGGTCATCCATGAACACCTATCAACACCCCGTTTCAGAGCAAGACACACACAGCAAAGTGATTGGTTACCTGTTGTGGATTTTCGGTTTTACCGGGGCTCACCGCTTCTATTACGGCAAGCCGGTGACCGGGACGATCTGGTTTTTTACCTTCGGTTTGCTGGGTATCGGCTGGTTGATCGACCTGTTTCTGATCCCCTCCATGGACCGTGAAGCGGACCTGCGCTTTACCGCTGGCCCCATCGAATACAACGTTGCGTGGATTCTGCTGACGTTTCTGGGGGTATTCGGTGTGCACCGGATGTATCAGGGGAAATGGATCAGCGGGTTGCTGTATCTGGTGACAGGCGGGGTGTTCTTTCTGGGGGTGTTGTATGACTTCTGGACGTTGAATGACCAAGTGTCGATTCGCAACGCGCAGAACAGAGGCGCCTTCCAGTAAGTTGTGGCGAGGGAGCTTGCTCCCGCTGGGTCGCGAAGCGACCCCAAAACAGGTCTGCTGCGCAGCCCAGCGGGAGCAAGCTCCCTCGCCACAGGTGTTAAGCCTGGTGACTGATCCGTCCATCCACCAGGGTGTAACGCACCACACCCGGCAAGCTATGGCCAATGAACGGGCAGTTTTCACCCTTGGATAGCCAGGTTTCACCGGCCACGGTCGAGGCCGCAGGGTCGAACAGCACGATATCTGCCGGCCCTCCCACCGCCAATTTGCCCGCTGGTAAACGCAACGCGTCGGCAGGGCCGGCGCTCAAGCGTGCGAGCAGCGTCGGCAAGTCGAGCAACCCGTCTTCCACCAGGGTCATTGCCAGCGGCAGCAGCAGCTCAACACTGCTGATGCCCGGTTCGGTGGCACCAAACGGCGCCAGTTTGGCATCGCGTTCATGGGGTTGGTGATGGCTGGAAATGGCCGAGACCACCCCCGACTTCACCGCTGCCCGCAAGCCGTCGCGGTCGGCGCGGGTGCGCAGCGGCGGCTGGACGTGATAGAGGCTGCTGAAGTCGATCAGCGCTTCGTCGGTGAGGATCAGCTGATACAACGCCACGTCCGCCGTGACTTTCAGGCCGCGGGCCTGGGCCTGAGCGATCAGCGCCACACCGCGGGCGCTGGTGAGCTGGCTGAAGTGCGCACGCACGCCGCTTTGCTCGACCAGCAGCAGGTCCCGGGCCAGGGCCACGGTTTCAGCGGTTTCCGGAATGCCCGGTAAACCGAGGAAACTCGCAGTCGGGCCTTCGTGAGCCAGGCCACCTTCGGCCAGATCATGGTCCTGCGAGTTGAAAATTACCGTCAGGTCGAACGTCGCTGCGTATTCCAGCGCCCGACACAGGGTGCGGGTGTTGCGAAAGCTCTCCAGACCGTTGCCGAAGGCCACACAGCCGGCATCGCGCAAGGCGACCAGTTCGGCCAGCTGTTCGCCATCCAGGCCTTTGCTCAGGGCGCCGATCGGGAAGACTTTGGTGTTGCCGGCTTCGCGGGCGCGGTCGAGGATCAGTTCGGCCACGGCGGAGGTGTCCAGCACCGGTTTGGTTTTCGGTGGGCAGCACAGGCTGGTCACGCCACCGGCCGCTGCTGCGCGGGTTTCGCTGGCGATCGAGCCTTTGCGGCTGTAACCCGGCTCGCGCAGGGCGACGTTCAGGTCAACCAGGCCCGGGGCCGCCACCAGGCCCTTGGCGTCGATGGTGTCTACTGCAACGAAACCCGCTGGAGCGGCGCCAAGGGCGACGATCTTGCAGGCTTCAACGTGGATATCAGTCACTTGATCCAGGCCGCTGGCCGGATCGATAACGCGTGCGCCGAGAATGCTGAGCTTCACTGGGCGTTCTCCTGCTCGAATTGGCGCTGGGCTGTTTGCCCGCTCATGGCCATGGACAGCACAGCCATACGAATCGCGATGCCGTAGGTCACCTGGTTGAGGATCACCGAGTGCGGACCGTCGGCCACCGCCGACTCAATTTCCACCCCACGGTTGATCGGCCCCGGGTGCATGACGATGCAATCCGGTTTGGCCCCGGCCAGGCGCGCGGTGGTCAGGCCGAACAGGCGGTAGAACTCGCCTTCGCTCGGCAGCAGGCCGCCGGTCATGCGTTCACGCTGCAGGCGCAGCATGATCACTACGTCGACGTCTTTCAGGCCTTCGGTCATGTCGGTGTAGACCTTCACACCGTACTGCTCGATGCCGATCGGCAGCAGGGTTTTCGGCGCGATCACGCGGATGTCCGGGCAACCAAGGGTTTTCAGGGCCAGCATGTTCGAGCGCGCTACCCGCGAGTGCAGGATGTCGCCGACGATGGCCACTGAAAGGTTTTCGAAGCCGCCCTTGTGCCGACGGATAGTGAGCATGTCGAGCATGCCCTGGGTCGGGTGGGCGTGACGGCCGTCGCCGCCGTTGATGATCGCCACTTGCGGGCAAACATGCTCGGCGATGAAGTGCGCCGCGCCGGAATCACCGTGACGCACGACGAACATGTCGGCGGCCATGGCTTCCAGGTTGCGCAGGGTGTCGAGCAGGGTTTCGCCCTTGCTCGCCGACGACGTGGACACGTTCAGGGTGATCACGTCAGCCGACAGCCGCTGAGCCGCCAGTTCGAAAGTGGTGCGGGTGCGGGTGGAGTTCTCGAAGAACACGTTGCACACGGTCTTGCCGCGCAGCAACGGGACTTTTTTCACCGCCCGGGCGCCAACCTCGAGGAACGAGTCAGCGGTGTCGAGGATTTCCGTCAGCAGCTCGCGGCGCAAACCGTCGAGCGAGAGGAAGTGGCGCAGCTGGCCCTGATCATTGAGCTGCAGCGGGCGCTTGGTTTCTAGAGGCGTCATCGCGAGGGGGACTCTCAATAGGGCGAAATTAAAGGGCGAGGTCTTGAAGTTCGAGCTTGAGTTCCGGGCCGGACAGTTTCACTCGTTCGTGGGCCGCCAACGACAGCGTCGCGCCAACCACGTTCGGGCGGATCGGCAGTTCACCGGCGTCCAGGTCCAGCAGGCATACCAGCGTCACACTGGCCGGGCGGCCATAGTCGAAGAGTTCGTTCATCGCGGCGCGGATGGTCCGACCGCTCATCAGCACGTCATCGATCAGCACCAGGTGCTGGCCTTCGATCTCGAACGGCAGCGCCGATGGGCGTACTTGTGGGTGCAGGCCGTTCTGGCTGAAGTCGTCGCGGTAGAACGAAACATCCAGGGTGCCCAAGGGCGAATCGCTGCCCAGTTCATCGAGCAACGCCTGCGCGACCCAGACGCCACCGGTCCGAATGCCGATGTAACGCGGTTCGCTGATGCCCCGTTTGGCCAGATAGGTGTCAAGACGGATCGCCATCTGGCTGATCAGTTCGGCGGGATTGGGCAGGCTCATGGTTTGCTCCTTCTTTGTCCCGAGCCGGATGCCGCTTGAGTGGTGGCTCGGGTTGTAGCTAAGGGAGTCGCCGCAGCGGCTCTTCAGAATTAGGTGCGGTCAGGATTCGAACAGCGCGGTGTTTT
Source organism: Pseudomonas sp. NPDC089918 (assembly GCF_050280605.1). NCBI lineage: Bacteria > Pseudomonadati > Pseudomonadota > Gammaproteobacteria > Pseudomonadales > Pseudomonadaceae > Pseudomonas > Pseudomonas sp. NPDC089918. Next base: position 11,756 of record NZ_JBNNVP010000015.1, read on the forward strand.
CGTCGAGCCAGCCTTGCAGCAGCAGGGCGGCGGCGATGGCATCGACCGGGTTGTCGCGGTAACTGCCTTTCTGGCCGCCACGGACCAGGCGTTCGCCCTTGGCCTCGAAGGTGGTCAGGCGCTCGTCGTGAGTATAAAAGGGCAGGTTGTAGCGGCCGTTCAGGCGGCGGGCGAACTTCTCGGCCCGCAGGCACATGTCGCTCGGCGTGCCATCCATGTTCAGCGGCAGGCCGACCACCACGGCGTCGGGTTTCCACTCTTTAATCAGGGCTTCGACCTGATTCCAGTCAGGAATGCCGTTTTGTGCCTTCAAGGTGCACAGCTCGCGGGCCTGACCGGTAATCACCTGACCGACCGCAACGCCGATCTGTTTGGTGCCGTAGTCGAAACCCAAAATCAACCGCAGGGCCATCAGGCGTGCCCCGCCTGGTTGGTGAGCAGGCTGAGATTGACGCCCAGGTGTTTGGCCGCCGCTTCAAGACGTAATTCGCTGCTGGTATTGAACAGGATGTCGGCATTGAACGGGCAGGTCAGCCAGGCGTTGTCGGCCAGTTCGGCTTCCAGTTGCCCGGCTTCCCAACCGGCGTAGCCGAGGGTGATCAGGCTTTTCGCGGGGCCGACGCCGTCGGCGATGGCGAACAGCACGTCCTGGGAAGTCGACAGGGACAGCTCGCCTTCCAGATCAACGGTCGCCTGAAAAGATTTGCCCGATGGATGCAGGACAAAACCGCGATCGGTTTGCACCGGGCCACCCATAAAGATCGGCACATGCTGGCAGAGCAACGGCGGTTCGATATCGGGGCGCAATTGCTCGAGGATATCGGCCAGGTTCAGGTCCTGCGGGCGGTTGACCACCAGCCCCATGGCACCATTGGCCGTGTGCTCGACGATATAGGTCAAGGTGTGCGCAAAGTTCGGGTCGGCCATGTGAGGCATGGCGATCAGGAAGTGATGCTTGAGGTAGCTGGGGCTGACGTTCTTCATGAGCGCTAGTGTGGCGTTGGAGGGGCGAACTGACAAGCCGAGGATGCCGCAATTTGGCAGTCGGCACAGACCAAATGTGGGAGCGAGCCTGCTCGCGATGACGGCGGTACGTTCAAAATTGAGGTGTCAGGCAGACCGCCATCGCGAGCAGGCTCGCTCCCACAGGGATTTTGTGGGGTGTCAGTTGCTGGAGAGCCTGTCCCCACGCGCAAACTTCCACGTCCGAATAATTTCAAGACGATCGATGTCCGACAGATCCCCGGTAAACGGTGCAAACGGCGCCGCGAGCCTTACGATGCGCTGCGCCGCCTGGTCCAGCAGCGGCTGGCCGGAAGACTCCAGCACCAACACTTCATACAGCGAGCCGTCGCGGTTGATCGAGACCATCAGTCGCAAATTGCCGTAAATCTGTTTGCGCCGGGCTTCGTCGGGGTAGTTGAGGTTGCCGATGCGCTCGACCTTCTTGCGCCATTCATCTTTGTACCAGGCACCCTTGTCGCGCATGGTCGATGCGGCGCTCAAGCGATGGATGCGCGGGCGCTTGGCGTAAAGCTGTTGTTCACTGGCCAGTTCCGCTTCCAGGCTGGCGATGTCGCTGGACAGCTGCGCGCTGTCGAAGGTCGGTGCCACGACCTTGGGTTTGGTCTCGGTCTTGATCTCTTCGCGCTTGGTCGCGGTTTTTTTCGGTTTCGGCGCGACGGTCGTCACGGCTGCCTTGGGGGCTGCTTCCGGCACTTGAGGCGTGGCGGTTGGCGGTGGGGTGACTTGCTGCACCTTGTTGTCCTGGAAGGGCGCGACCTCGGTGGTCTTGGGCGTCGCCTTTTTTTCCAGAGTGCCGCTGCCTTCCTGATTTTCCTGGGCGAGAAAGTCAGCTTTTTCCGGCTTCTTTTCGCTTTTGAACGTGGCGAGGGTGATTTCCAGGGTTTTGCTGATTTGCTGGGGTTCGACCATGGAGAACCCGACGCCCAACAGCAAGGCCAGGTGAATCAGCGCCGCGAGAAACAGGGTGAAACCGAGGCGATCAGCCGGGCGCACACCAAGGTGGGCGAGTTCAGGGGGCAGATCGGACGGGAGTGTCATAACAAGAAAACCAACATCGCGTTTTTTACAAGCCGGGGATGATAACGCAATGTTGGTTGTCTCTATCAACGAGCCTTGAGCTTCTGATCGATGGCATCCATCAGAAGGCCACCAATGTCGGTGCCGAACGCGTTATCGATCTCGCGAATGCAGGTCGGGCTGGTGACGTTGATTTCGGTCAGATGCTCACCGATCACGTCGAGACCGACGAACAGCAAGCCCTTCTCACGCAGGGTCGGGCCGACTTGCGCGGCGATCCAGCGATCTTTCTCTGTCAGCGGTCGGGCTTCGCCACGGCCACCGGCGGCGAGGTTGCCACGGGTTTCACCGAGCGCGGGAATCCGGGCCAGGCAGTAATCCACTGGTTCGCCATCGATCATCAGGATGCGCTTGTCGCCATCAACGATTGCCGGCAGGTAACCCTGGATCATGATTTGCTGACGGCCATGCAAGGTCAGGGTTTCGAGGATCACCGACAGGTTCGGGTGGCCAGCGGTGTGACGGAAGATCGACGAGCCGCCCATGCCGTCCAGCGGCTTGAGGATCACGTCACCGTGATGGTCGGCGAATTCACGCAACACGTCGGGGCGACGGCTGACGATGGTCGGCGGCGTGCACTGCGGGAACAGCGTGGCGAACAGCTTTTCGTTGCAGTCACGCAGGCTTTGCGGCTTGTTGACCACCAGTACGCCGGCATTTTCCGCTTGTTCCAGCAAATACGTGGAATAGACGAATTCCATGTCGAACGGCGGATCCTTGCGCATCAGGATCACGTCCAGGTCACTCAGCAGTGCATCGCTTTCGGCGCCCAGCTCAAACCATTTTTCCGGGTTGGCGAACACCTTCAGCGGACGCATCCGCCCGCGAGCCTCGCCTTCGGCCTGATACAAATCGCGCTGTTCCATATAGAACAGTTCCCAGCCACGCTTTTGCGCGGCCAGCAGCATGGCCAGCGAGCTATCCTTTTTATAGGAGATGCTGGCGATAGGATCCATGACAATCCCGACGCGAACGCTCATGGGGTTTTCCTCGAAATTGGGGTGGAAAGTGTTGTGAAAAAGTGGCGTCAGAGTGGCGCTGAGTGGGTTCCCGGTCAAGGAAAAACCACCGCCAGGGTCGCCCGATAGATTGGATGGGGAGACTGTGCTAAAAAGGCTGCCATGCCGTGTTGGCCCTTAAGTATCAAGGGTTTCGAGCCAGCGATGAGCGGCAAACGGACAATTTGATTCACAAAGGCGACGGTAGAGCCACTATGGAACAGCATTCCAGCGCCTTGAAGGTCATGGTGATCGATGATTCGAAAACGATTCGTCGCACCGCCGAAACGCTGTTGAAAAACGTGGGCTGTGAAGTCATCACCGCAATCGATGGTTTCGATGCCCTGGCCAAGATTGCCGACAATCACCCCGGCATCATCTTTGTCGACATCATGATGCCGCGTCTGGATGGTTATCAGACCTGCGCTTTAATCAAGAACAACAGTGCGTTCAAGTCCACGCCAGTGATTATGCTGTCGTCCAAGGACGGGTTGTTCGACAAGGCCAAGGGGCGGATCGTCGGTTCCGACCAGTTTTTGACCAAGCCTTTCAGCAAGGAAGAACTGCTGAACGCGATTCAGGCCCATGTACCGGGCTTCACCGCCGTTTCGCCGCAGTAGGACACGCACAGTGACGCTCGGCCATGGGGCCCGGTGTCGACAAGAATGGGGAAGACCATGGCACGTATTCTGATCGTCGATGACTCGCCGACCGAAATGTACAAACTGACCGGCATGCTCGAAAAGCACGGTCATGAGGTGTTGAAAGCCGAAAACGGCGCCGACGGCGTGGCCCTGGCTCGTCAGGAAAAACCCGACGCAGTGCTGATGGACATCGTCATGCCCGGCCTCAATGGTTTCCAGGCGACCCGTCAGCTGACCAAAGACCCGGAAACCGGGCACATTCCGGTGATCATCATTACCACCAAGGATCAGGAAACCGACAAAGTCTGGGGCACGCGCCAGGGCGCCAAGGACTACCTGACCAAACCGGTCGACGAAGAGACCCTGATCAAGACCCTGAACAACGTGCTGGCCGGTTGATCGTCCGGTCATGACCGAGTCGCTGACGGCTTTCGAACTGCTGCTGCAGATCGACCAGCGCTGTCGTCTGCTGGCGGCGGACTTGCCGTCCCAGCCAACCCGACAGGACAGCTGGAGCGGCATTGGCTTTCGCTTGGGCGAGCATTGGTACGTCGCGCCCATGGGCGAAGTCAGCGAAGTCCTGCACGAACCGCGCGTTACCCAATTGCCGGGCGTCAAACCCTGGGTCAAGGGCGTGGCTAACCTGCGCGGGCGCCTGCTGCCGATCATGGATTTGAGTGGTTTCATCGGTCATGAACTGTCGAATCTGCGCAAGCAGCGACGGGTGTTGGTGGTGGAGCACAATGAGGTGTTTGCCGGGTTACTGGTCGATGAAGTGTTTGGCTTGCAGCACTTTGCCCAGGACAGCCTGGAACCGGTAGATACCTTGAGCGGCCCGATTGCACCGTTCATCAAAGGCCGGTTTCAGCGTGAGCAGAATTGGCAGGTATTCAGCCCGTTTGCATTGGCGCAGTCGCAAGGTTTCATGAACGTAGCGCTGTAAACCCTGTGGGAGCGAGCCTGCTCGCGATTGAACGATAACGCGGTGCTTCCTGATACATCGCGGCGCCTGAATCGCGAGCAGGCTCGCTCCCACAGGTTCTCGGCAAGCATTACAGGGTGTTGGTTAACAGGCGAGGACCGATGATAAAAGCAAAAACAGGCAAACCAGAAGGGTCGCGCAGTCGGTCGCAGATCATTGCGCTGTTCATCGCGCTGATCGTCTTCATCATGCTGCTGTTCGCCAACTTCGCGTACCTCAACACCCAGGCGAATTACGACAAACAGTACATCGGCCACGCCGGTGAGCTGCGCGTGCTGTCCCAACGCATCGCCAAGAACGCCACCGAAGCCGCCGCCGGCAAGGCCGCGGCGTTCAAGTTGCTCAGCGATGCGCGCAACGACTTCGCCCAGCGTTGGGGCTATCTGAAGAAAGGCGATCCTTCCACCGGCCTGCCGCCGGCACCATCCACCGTGCGCCCGGAAATGCGCGCCGTGCAGCTGGATTGGGAACGTCTGCTGAAAAACACCGATGCCATCCTCTCCAGCGAGCAGACCGTGTTGTCCTTGCATCAAGTCGCCGCAACGCTGGCCGAAACCGTGCCGCAGTTGCAGGTCGAGTATGAGAAGGTCGTCGAAACCCTCCTGCAACGCGGCGCCCCGGCCACTCAAGTGGCGATGGCCCAGCGTCAGTCGCTGCTGGCCGAGCGGATTCTTGGTGCGGTGAATACCGTGCTGTCCGGCGATGAAAATTCGCAGCAGGCGGCCGACGCTTTCGGTCGCGACGCGGCGCGTTTCGGCCTGGTGCTCAACGGCATGCTTCAGGGCAATGCGGCGCTGAAAATCAGCCAGGTCGAAGACCGTGATGCGCGCGCCCGGCTGACCGAGATTTCCGAACTGTTCGAATTCGTATCGGGTTCGGTGGATGAAATCCTCGAAACCTCGCCGGAGCTGCTCAAGGTCCGCGAATCTGCCACCAATATTTTTACCCTGTCGCAAACCCTGCTCGATGAAGCTTCACACCTGGCCAGCCGTTTCGAAAACCTCGCTGGCGGGCGTAACACCGGCACTATCGGGGGTTATGTACTGGGCTTGCTGGCGCTGATGTCGATCATTCTCATCGGCTTGGTGATGGTGCGCGAAACCAACCGTCAACTGCGTGAAACCGCCGAGAAGAACGAGCGCAACCAGAACGCGATCATGCGTTTGCTGGACGAAATCGAAGACCTCGCCGATGGCGACCTGACCGTGACCGCCTCGGTGACCGAAGACTTCACCGGGACCATCGCTGATTCGATCAACTATTCCGTCGACCAATTGCGCGATCTGGTGGCGACCATCAACCTCACCGCCGGCCAGGTCGCCGCCGCCGTGCAGGAAACCCAGGCCACCGCCATGCACTTGGCCCAGGCCTCGGAGCATCAGGCGCAGCAGATTTCCGAAGCCTCCACGGCCATCAACGACATGGCCCAGTCCATCGATCAGGTCTCGGCCAACGCCGCCGAATCCTCTGCGGTGGCCGAACGCTCGGTGGAGATCGCTAACAAGGGCAACGAAGTGGTGCACAACACCATTCATGGCATGGACAATATTCGCGAGCAGATTCAGGACACCGCCAAGCGCATCAAGCGGCTGGGTGAGTCTTCTCAGGAAATCGGCGACATTGTCAGCCTGATCGATGACATTGCCGATCAGACCAACATCCTCGCCCTCAACGCGGCGATTCAGGCGTCCATGGCCGGTGACGCCGGGCGCGGTTTTGCGGTGGTGGCCGACGAAGTACAGCGTCTGGCCGAGCGTTCATCCGCGGCGACCCGGCAGATCGAAACGCTGGTGCGGGCGATTCAGGCCGACACCAACGAAGCGGTGATTTCCATGGAACAGACCACCACCGAAGTGGTGCGCGGCGCGCGTCTGGCGCAGGATGCCGGGGTGGCCCTGGAAGAAATCGAAGGCGTATCGAAGACCCTCGCGGCATTGATCCAGAGTATTTCCAACGCCGCGCAGCAACAGACTTCGTCGGCCGGCCAGATTTCCCTGACGATGAACGTGATCCAGCAGATCACCACGCAGACCTCGTCCGGCTCCACCGCCACCGCCGAGAGCATTGGCAACCTGGCGAAAATGGCCAGCCAGCTGCGGCGTTCGGTGTCCGGTTTCACCTTGCCGGCCAAGTCTGCGGACAACGCTTGAACCGCCTCTGGGCGGATGCATCTTGATTGGAGTGGTTATGGGTGATCGGCACGACTATGTGGCCCTCGAGTGGGTCAAAGGCGAGATTGCCGAAACGCTGAAACAGGCTCATCAGGCGATCGAAACCCTGATCGACGATCCACAGGCGACACACACGCTGAGTGAGTGTCTGGCCTGTGTCCATCAGGTTCACGGTAGCTTGCAGATGGTCGAGTTCTACGGCGCGGCCCTGCTCGCCGAAGAAATCGAGCAGTTGACCAGCGCCCTTCAGCAGAACCGCGTCAGCCATCGCGACGAGGCGATCCACCTGTTACTGCAAGCCCTGGGGCAATTGCCGACTTACCTCGACCGGGTGCAAGGCGCCCGTCGTGATTTACCGCTGGTGGTGTTGCCGCTGCTCAACGACCTGCGCAGCGCCCGTGGCGAAAGCCTGTTGTCGGAAACCAGCCTGTTCAGCCCGCAACTGCCGGAGCTGCTACCTCTGGGCCCAGAGGCCTTGGCGCTGCTGGAACCGTCCGACTTGCCGAATGTGCTGCGCAAATTGCGGCAAATGTTGCAGATGTCCCTGGTCGGTTTGTTGCGCGAGCAAGATGACGAAACCCACTTCGGTTATCTGGCCAAGGTGTTTGCGCGCCTCGAAGCGCTGTGCGACAACGCGCCCTTGAGCCCGTTATGGCAAGTCGCTTCAGCACTGGTCGAAGGCATGCATAATGGCTCGATCGCCAACAGCCCGGCGTTGCGCAGCTTGTTCAAGGATGCCGATAAAGAGCTCAAGCGTCTGCTCGAACAAGGCATGCCCGCAATCAATCAACCGGCACCACCGGAGCTGCTCAAGAGTTTGTTGTTCTATATTGCCAAGGCCGAACACCCCACCGGGCAGATGCTGACCATGAAAGATCGCTACTCACTTGACGATGCGCTACCCGACGGCGCGATGGTCGATGAAGAACGGGCAAGGCTGGCCGGCCCTGACCGCGACGCCATGCGTTCGGTATTGGCGGCGCTGTGCGAAGAGCTGGTGCGGGTCAAGGAGCGCCTGGACCTGTTCGTGCGCAGCGACCGTCAGCACACCTCGGACCTCGAAAGCCTGCTGGCGCCCCTGCGGCAAATCGCCGACACCCTGGCGGTGCTCGGTTTCGGCCAGCCACGCAAGGTCATCATCGATCAACTGGCAGTGGTGCTGAGCCTCGCTCAGGGCCAGCGTGAACCCAACGACGCGACCCTCATGGATGTCGCCGGGGCCTTGCTCTACGTCGAAGCGACCCTGGCCGGCATGGTCGGTACCGTGGAGCCGGAAAGCCAGGAAGACAGCCGTCTGCCGACCACTGATCTGACGCAGATCCATCAGATCGTGATCAAGGAAGCGCGCATTTGCCTGCAACAGGCCAAGGACATGATCGTCGACTACATCGACGCCGACTGGGACCGCCAGCATTTGCAACCCTTGCCGGCGTTGCTGACCCAGGTGCGCGGTGCGTTGGCGATGATTCCGTTGGCCCGCGCGGCGAGCCTGGTCGAGACCTGCAACGGCTTCATCCGCGAACATCTGCTGGTGGACCCGGGCCAGCCCGGCTGGCAGCAACTGGACAGTCTGGCCGACGTCATCACCAGCATCGAATATTACCTGGAGCGCCTCAGCGACGACCCCGAAGCACCGGGGGAACACCTGCTCGACGTCGCGGAAAAAGGCCTGGCCTCGCTCGGCTTCTTCCCCATTGAACAGCAGGTGCCGACACTCAAGGATGTGCTCAGCCCCAGTGAAGCCCTGGTCATGCAGGACATGCAGGAACTGGACGACCCCGAAACCGTTCAGTCCCTGGCCGATGTGTTGGCCAGCCCGGTGTCGTCCGTCAACCCGCCAGCCCTGACCACGCCCGGTAGCCTGTTGCCGCCGCCCGCCGGTGAAGAGCCGGTGGACGATGAGCTGCGGGACGTCTTCCTCGAAGAGACTGACGAGGTGCTGGAAGTCCTCGAGGAGTATCTGCCGCGCTGGTCGGCCAGCCCCGACAGCACATCGGTCTTGAGTGAATTGCGCCGCGCCTTCCACACCCTCAAGGGCAGTGGCCGGATGGTCCGTGCGCTGGTGCTGGGTGAGTTGGCCTGGGCGGTGGAAAACCTGCTCAATCGCGTGCTGGAGCACAGCGTTGCACCTGGGCCTGCGGTGCAACAACTGGTGGGCGATGTGCTGAAGCTGCTGCCGGATCTGGTGGCCGAGTTCGCCGCCAACGCCCAGCGCCAGCGTAACGATGTCGATCAATTGGCCGCCCGCGCCCATGCCCTCGCCAAGGGTGATAAGCCGGTGTCCGATGAAGACGTGCAGGATGTCACGGCGCTCGATCCACTGTTGCTGGAGATCTTCCGCAACGAAGCCGAAACCCATTTGAGCAGCCTCAACCGCTTCCTCGACCAAGCCGCCGAGCATGTACCGCTTCAGGCCAGCGACGAGTTGCAGCGGGCGTTGCACACGCTCAAGGGCAGCGCCTCGATGGCCGGCGTGCTGCCGATTGCCGAGTTGGCGGCGTCGCTGGATGAATTGGCCCGGGAGTACAAGGCGCACCGGATTGCCCTCGACCTGGACGAAGTCGAGTTGTTGCTGGAAGCCGAAGGGCTATTCCGCCTTGGGCTGCGACAACTCAAGAGCGATCCGCTGGCTGAAATCCCCGACGCCCGCTCGCTGATCGAGCGAACCCAGGTATTGCTGGCCGAGCGTCTGCAAAGCCTGTTGAGCACGCCCAATACCAAGCTGCGGATCAAGCGCGATCCGCAACTGATCAACAACTTCCTTGCCCAGGGCATGGACATCCTGCTGGACGCCGAAAGCCTGTTACTGCGCTGGCAGCAGCATCCCGGCGAGCGGCAGGAACTCAGCGCGCTGCTCGACGAACTGACCACCCTCGGCGAAGGCGCGCACCTGGCCGATCTGCATCCGGTGGATGAACTCTGCGAAGCTTTGCTCGATCTTTATGGCGCTGTGGAAGAAAGCAGCCTGGCGGTCAGCGACAGGTTTTTTCATGAGGCACAAAGTGCCCATGAAGCGCTGATCAACATGCTCGACGAACTGGCCGCCGGCCAGGAAGTCACTGCGCAACCGCAGCGGGTGCGTGCCTTGCGCGGCTTGCTCGATGAGAGTCTCGACCCATCCTCCATGGGCCTGATCCGCAGTGACGGCAGCCGCACCCTGAGCATCCGCGAACTGGGCAGCGCCACCGCCGAGCTGGAGCAGAGCGCGACGCAGGTGGAGCTGGACGACGAAATCGTTTCGATCTTCCTTGAAGAGGCGGTGGATATCCTCGAAAGCGCTGGCCAGGCTTTGCAGCGCTGGCTGAGTGACCCGGACAACGGCGCGCCGCTGTCGTCCTTGCAGCGCGATTTGCACACCCTCAAGGGCGGTGCACGGATGGCCGAGGTCGAGCCGGTCGGCGATCTGGCCCATGAACTGGAAAGCCTTTACGAAGGCCTGGTGGACCGCCGTTACAGTCACAGCGAAGCGCTGGCGCAGTTGCTGCAACAGAGCCATGACCGACTGGCCGCGTTCCTTGATCAGTTGCAGCACAACCGTCCGTTGGGTGATCCGGGTGAGTTGATCCAAGCCATTCGTGAGTTTCGCCAGGGCAATGCCGGCAGCGCCGAGGCGATCGAACCAGCGGTCAGCCATGACTCGGCGGGTCATGATTCCGAGCTTCTGGAGATCTTCCTCGAGGAAGGTTTCGACATCATTGAAAACTCCGGTGCGGCGCTGTTGCGCTGGCAGGCCGAGCCGTCGAATCGCCAGGAAATGGAAACCCTGCTGCGCGACTTGCACACCCTCAAGGGTGGCGCGCGGATGGTGGAGATTGTGCCGATTGGCGACCTGGCCCATGAACTGGAATTTCTCTACGAAGGCTTGTCGGCTGGCGTGCTGCAACCCACCGCCGAGCTATTCTCGCTGTTGCAACGCAGCCATGACCGACTGGCGCAGATGCTCGACGCCACCCGTGCCGGTCAGCCATTGCCGCCGGCCGATCGGCTGATCGATGCGATCAAGAATTTCAGCCATCCGGCAGTGCCCGAAACATCGGCACCCGTGACGCTGCCCGTAGCGCCCAAAGCCGAGCCAACCGCGCTGCAACCGGAAGGCACCGACACGGTCAAGGTCTCGGCGGAATTGCTCGATGACCTGGTCAATCTGGCCGGGGAAACTTCAATCTTCCGTGGCCGCATCGAACAACAGGTCAACGATGCACGGGTGGCCCTGAGCGAGATGGAAACCACCATCGAGCGCATGCGCGACCAGTTGCGCCGCCTCGATACCGAAACCCAGGGGCGGATCCTCAGCCGTCAGCAAGTCGATGCCGAACGCCTGGGGTACGAAGAATTCGACCCATTGGAGATGGACCGTCACTCGCAGCTGCAACAGTTGTCGAGGGCGCTGTTCGAGTCTGCCTCCGACCTGCTTGACCTCAAGGAAACCCTCGAGCGGCGCAATCACGACGCGGAAAACCTGCTGCAACAGCAGGGCCGCATCAACACCGAATTGCAGGAAGGCCTGATGCGTACGCGCATGGTGCCGTTCGAGCGAATGCTGCCGCGTTTGAAACGCATCGTTCGGCAGGTCGCCAGCGAACTGGGCAAGGACGTGGACTTCGTCGTCGGCAACGCCGAAGGCGAGATGGACCGCAACGTCCTCGAACGCATGGCTGCGCCCCTGGAACACATGCTGCGCAATGCCGTCGACCATGGGCTGGAATCGGCCGAGGTGCGTATCGCGGCGGGTAAACCGGCTCAGGGCAAGATCACCCTCGACCTGTCGCGAGAGGGTGGCGACATCATTTTCGACATCCGCGACGACGGTGCCGGCGTGCCTTTGGAGGCCGTGCGGCGCAAGGCGATCAAGCGCGGGTTGCTCGACCCGGACAGCGACATCAGCGACCGCGACGTGCTGCAATTCATCCTGCAACCGGGGTTCTCCACAGCCGAGAAAATCACTCAGATCTCCGGGCGTGGCGTCGGCATGGATGTGGTTCACGAAGAAGTCCGGCAGCTCGGCGGTAGTATGACCATCGACTCTGTGCCGGGGCAGGGCGTGCATTTCCGGATTCGCCTGCCGTTCACCGTGTCGGTCAACCGTGCGCTGATGGTGCAGTGCGGGGAGGATCAATACGCGATCCCGCTGAACACCATCGACGGCATCGTGCGTGTATTGCCCAACGAACTCGAAGGGCATTACCGGCTCGATCCGCCGACCTACGAATACGCCGGGCAACGTTACGAGTTGTGCTATCTCGGTGAACTGCTGAAAACCAGCACCCGCCCGAAACTGCTGGGCCAGTGCCTGCCGTTACCGGTGTTGCTGGTGCAATGCAACGAGCGACATGTCGCGGTGCAAGTGGATGCCATGGCCGGCACCCGGGAAATCGTGGTCAAAAGCCTTGGCCCGCAGTTCGCCGCGGTGCAGGGTTTGTCCGGGGCGACGATTCTCGGTGATGGCCGTGTGGTACTGATTCTCGACTTGCTGGCGCCGATCCGCGCCATGCAGGCACAGGTGCCGAAGCGGCCTGTGACTCAAGACGTAGAGCCCGAGCCGCAACGGCCGTTGCTGGTGCTGGTGGTCGACGATTCGGTCACCGTGCGCAAGGTCACCAGCCGTTTGCTGGAACGCCACGGCATGAACGTGCTGATCGCCAAGGACGGTGTCGACGCGATGTTGCTGCTCGAAGAACACATGCCCGACCTGATGCTGCTGGACATCGAAATGCCGCGCATGGACGGCTTCGAAGTGGCGACCCAGGTGCGCGCCGACGAACGCTTGCGGCATCTGCCGATCATCATGATCACCTCCCGCACCGGCCAGAAACACCGCGACCGCGCCATGGCCATCGGCGTCAACGACTACCTCGGCAAGCCATACCAGGAATCGGTGCTGCTCGACAGCATCGCCCGGTGGAGCAAAACCCATGTATGAACACCGCTCCAGCAACCTCACAGGGCTTTTATTGCCCTTGGCGGATCGCAACCTGATCCTGCCCAACGTCGCCGTCGCCGAACTCATCGACTATCAGCCGGGGGCTTTCGATCTCGATACACCGCCGTGGTACCTGGGGAGGGTGACGTGGCGGGAACGGCAGATTCCGTTGCTCAGTTTTGAGTCGGCGTGTGGCAACAAAGTGGTGATCGGTGAGCGAGCGCGGATCGTCATCCTCAACGCCCTCGGCGGGCGGCCTGAGCTGAAGTTCATTGCACTGCTGGTGCAGGGGATTCCGCGGTCTTACAAGCTGGATAGCCAGTTGAGCTATGTGGATGTGCCGTTGTGTTCGCTGGAACAGGCGGCGGTGCAGGTGGGGGAGCAAGTGGCCAAGGTGCCGGATTTGTTGGCGTTGGAAGAGTTGCTTGTTACAGCAGGGTTAGCCCATTGATCGTTCCCACGCTCCGCGTGGGAACGCCTCAACGGACGCTCCGCGTTCGGCTTTTTGGGACGCAGAGCGTCCCGGGCTGCATTCCCACGCAGAGCGTGGGAACGATCAGGTTTCTGCGTTAAACCCCAGCCCGAGCCTTCATCTGCAACGACTCATGATGATCCAGCACTCGCTCCACCAACAACTGCACGCCATCTGCCAAACGGCTGAGCGCCAAGGCTACAGAGCGGCGTGAGCCTTCCACATCGTCCGCCAGATCGGCAGCAATGGCGCTGATGGACAGCAGGTCTTCGGAGGCATTGGCCAGAAGGGCTTCAGTGTCGATATCGGGGGCGACGGTGAAGAGCTGGGATTTACGGCGTTTGGCCGGTTTTTCGTGGGGTGACGGGAAGTAATGGGAGAAGGCGCGGTCAGCGGCTTCCTTCATTTTTTCTGCATCGAGGGATGCTTGGGAATCGGTCCCGGATTCTGGCGGGTTGGGAGTAGCTTTGAACATTGTGCATCTCCAGTAATGAGTTTCAGCTGCTCCATCGGTTCCAAGCGAAGGGGTGGCAGCTGTACGCAGGTTGGAACCCGAGGTGGAGAAAACCCGGCAGACCCGAAGGTCTCCCGCGTACAGCCGCCATAACGGAGTGCACACATTAAAGGTGCGCAAGCATACGTCATGAGGGGCGCTTTTGCGCCTTCTACACCTCGGGGTTCCAAGCCCGGTCGCTGGATTGGCAGCGACACACAAACGATAAAGATCAACGCAAAACCGCACCAGTCAGCGGGTTCCGGCATTGCTGTAGGCAGCGACGCCAGACTGCGTAGCCTCACACCATTCCTGAGGACAAACTTTTAAACACAAAACCCCAAGCGGTCGGACCCTGTGGCGAGGGGGCTTGCTCCCGCTGGGTTGCGAAGCAGCCCCAAAACCTGCAACCGGGGTGTATCAGGTACACCGAGAACAATGGTTTACGCTGCGCAAGGTTGAAGATTCCCAAAAAGGGACCTATCGTTCCTTTTTTGGGACTTATCGGTCGTTGCCGTGAAAAACCTGTCACTAAGTGAAGCCTTGTTCACCACCACCCAGCAAAAAGTGCTCGGCCTGCTGTTTGGTAAACCCGACCAAAGCTTTTACGCCAACGAGATCGCCCGCTGGGCTCAAGTGGGTAAAGGCAGCCTCATGCGCGAGCTGGATCGGTTGCAGCGGGCAGGCGTGCTGACCATGACCCGTCAGGGCAACCAGACCCACTATCAAGCCAATCCCGACTGCCCGATCTATGCCGAACTGCTGGGCATCGCCCGCAAAACCTTCGGCATTGCCGAGCCTCTGCGTCAGGCGCTCCAACCCTTTGCCGAACAGATCACTTGGGCATTTGTATACGGCTCTATCGCCAAGGATCAGGCAAACGCATCCAGTGACATTGATCTCATGCTGATCGGCGAGGGCCTGCACTACAGTGAAGTGATGGAGCGGCTCATGCCGATGGAGGAGCTGTTGGGCCGCGTCCTCAACCCGACGCTCTACACCCCCGACGACTGGGCCGCCAAACTGGTGGCTGAAAATAGTTTTGTCGTGCGGGTAGCGCAGCAGGACAAGATCAATCTGATGGGGGGAAACCCTTTGGAGTCCAAGGATGGGCAGCAACGAGAACCTGGAAAACCTGTTACGTAGCGGTGGACTGAAAGCTGAGCCGCCGGATCGCAAGGAATGCGAAGGACTGATGCGTTCGGCTGTGGACCGATTGAAAGACGCGCAAACGTCTTCGCTTTCCTTCGCGAGTCGTTTCGACCTGGCTTACAACGCTGCCCATGCCCTTGCACTGACGGCTCTTCGCTTGTGCGGCTACCGTTCAGACAAGCGATATCTGGTGTTTCAGTGCCTGGTTCATACCGCTGATATTGGCAAAGTACAGGTTCGGCTATTCGCCCTGTGTCATGAGCGACGAAACCTGGCGGAGTACGAAGGCTATATGGATGAAGATCCGGCGTTGTTGGCGCAGCTATTGGAAAGTGCTGAACAGCTCCTGATTCGAGTGCAGGAACAGATGGCGTCCTTCAGTTCATCGCGGACCTGATCGTTCCCACGCTCTGCGTGGGAATGCAGCCCGGGACGCTCCGCGTCCCATTCGAGAGCTGGAACGCGGAGCGTCCCTTGAGGCATTCCTTTGCTGCGCGTGGGAACGATCGGGACGGTGTTCGATCATTACGGTCAGCGTAACGATCCGTCCCTCTGCTTGATTGATGCCCCCCGCCCAACGCTCCTAAGGTGACTCCCACGACAGCGAACCCGTGGAGTGGTCATGACAACAACAATATCCCCCGACTCGCGATGGACGCGGCGGCGCAGCGAAAAGCAGCGGCGCCTCGAATTGGTGAAGGGGCTTGCCGACGGTGTGGTGTTGCCCACCGACAAGATCATTGCGGCGCTGGAGGCGTTGATTCTGCCCGGCGACCGTGTGGTGCTGGAGGGTAATAACCAGAAGCAGGCGGATTTCCTTTCCCGCTCCCTGGCCAAGGCCGATCCGGGCAAGCTGCATGACTTGCACATGATCATGCCCAGCGTCGGGCGTTCCGAGCACCTGGACCTGTTCGAGCGCGGCATTGCCCGCAAGCTCGACTTCTCTTTTGCCGGCACCCAAAGCCTGCGCATCAGTCAGTTGCTCGAAGACGGCCTGCTGGAAATCGGCGCGATCCACACCTACATCGAGCTCTATGCGCGGCTGGTGGTCGACTTGATCCCCAACGTCGTGCTCTCGGCCGGTTTCATGGCCGACCGCGCCGGCAACATCTACACCGGCCCGAGCACCGAAGACACCCCTGCATTGATTGAACCGGCCGCCTTCAGCGATGGCATCGTCATCGTCCAGGTCAACCAATTGGTGGACGACGTCAGCGAACTGCCCCGTGTCGACATTCCCGCGTCCTGGGTCGATTTCGTCGTGGTGGCTGACAAACCGTTCTACATCGAACCGCTGTTCACCCGCGACCCACGCCACATCAAGCCTGTGCACGTGTTGATGGCGATGATGGCGATCCGCGGGATCTACGAAAAACACAACGTTCAGTCGCTCAACCACGGCATCGGTTTCAACACCGCCGCCATCGAACTGATCCTGCCGACCTACGGCGAATCCCTCGGTTTGAAGGGCAAGATCTGCCGCAACTGGACCCTCAATCCTCACCCAACCCTGATCCCGGCCATCGAAAGCGGCTGGGTCGAAAGCGTGCATTGTTTCGGCACCGAACTGGGCATGGAAAACTACATTGCCGCCCGCCCTGACGTGTTCTTCACCGGCCGCGACGGTTCACTGCGTTCCAATCGGATGTTCTGCCAGTTGGCCGGGCAGTACGCGGTGGACCTGTTCATTGGCGCAACCCTGCAAGTCGACGGCGACGGTCATTCCTCCACTGTGACGCGCGGTCGCCTGGCCGGTTTCGGTGGTGCGCCGAACATGGGCCACGACCCGCGCGGTCGCCGTCACGGCACGCCGGCCTGGCTCGACATGCGTCACGACGACGCGCCCGAAGCGCTGCTGGAGCGCGGTAAAAAACTTGTGGTGCAAATGGTCGAGACCTTCCAGGAGGGCGGCAAACCGACCTTCGTCGAAACCCTCGACGCGGTGGAAGTGGCGAAGAAAAGCGGCATGCCGCTGGCGCCGATCATGATCTACGGCGACGACGTCACCCATCTGTTGACCGAGGAAGGCATCGCCTATTTGTACAAGGCCCGTTCCCTCGAAGAGCGTCAGGCGATGATCGCTGCCGTCGCTGGCGTGACCGCCATCGGCCTGCGCCACAACCCGAAAGACACCGCCCGCATGCGCCGCGAAGGCCTGATCGCTTTGCCCGAAGACCTCGGCATCCGCCGCACCGACGCCACCCGTGAGTTGCTCGCAGCGAAAAGCGTGGCCGATCTGGTGGAGTGGTCCGGTGGCCTCTACAACCCGCCCGCCAAGTTCAGGAGCTGGTAATGCACGCATTCAACCTGCAACCGAAACCTTTAACCCTGACTGAGCGGCTGGCGGACCTGGCGGTGGACGCTCTGATCGATGAAGCCGATCTGTCGCCGAAACCGGCGCTGGTGGATCGTCGCGGCAATGGCGCGCACACCGATTTACACCTGAACCTGATGCACGCCTCGGCGCTGTCGTTGTGGCCGGCGTTCAAGGCAATGGCGGACGCGGCCGGCGAATTTGGCGAAGTCGGTTTACCCCTGCGCGAAGCCCTTGGGCGGATTGGCCGCGACGGTGAACAAACGATGCTCGCCACCACCGACGGCGTGAATACTCATCGTGGGGCGATCTGGGCGTTGGGGCTGTTGGTAGCCGCCGCTGCGCTGGAACCTGAATCCAGCACCGCCAGCGGCATCACGTTGCGCGCCGCACGCCTGGCCTTGCTCGATGACCGCTACGCCCCGCGTCCCCTAAGCCATGGCGCTCAAGTGGCCCAACGTTATGGCGCTCGCGGTGCCCGTGAAGAAGCACAGCTTGGTTTCCCGGCCGTGCTGCAACGTGGCCTGCCGCAACTCAAGCGCAGCCGCGCCGCCGGCCATGGCGAACAGAACGCCCGGCTCGATGCCTTGCTGGCGATCATGACGACATTGGCCGACACCTGCGTGCTCTACCGCGCAGGCGAAACCGGCCTGCAGACCATGCAACTCGGTGCCCAAGCAGTGCTCGACGCCGGCGGCAGTGCGAGCCTGGCCGGTCGCCGCCGTTTGCATGAGCTGGACCAACAATTAATCGCGTTGAATGCCTCGCCCGGCGGCGCTGCGGACTTGCTCGCAGCCTGCCTGTTTATCGACCGCATCGAGTCGGGCGCCGGCGTCCTCCAGGGAGCGTTTTGATGGAAACCTTATCCTTTGAATTCCCCGCCGGGCAGCCGCCACGGGGCAGGGCGCTGGTGGGCTGCGTGGGCTCGGGCGATCTGGAAGTGCTGATCGAACCGGGGCTGGCCGGCAAGCTGACGATCCAGGTGCAGACCTCGGTCAACGGCAGCGAACAACGCTGGCAGCATCTGTTTGCGCGGATGTTTGACGGCCAGACACCACCCGCGATGGCGATCGATATCCACGATTTCGGCGCCACTCCCGGCGTGGTGCGCTTGCGCCTGGAACAAGGCTTCGAGGAGATCAGCCATGACTGACAGCGCAGCGCTTCTCAACAAACATAGCTTCGTCGAACTCGGCGCCCGGCAACGAGCGAAAGCCTTGCTCGACACAGGTACTTTCCGTGAACTGCTCGACCCGTTTCAGCGCGTCATGTCGCCATGGCTGTCGCGCCAGGGCGTGGTGCCGCAAGCCGATGACGGCGTGGTGATCGCCAAGGGCAGCCTCGGCGGTTTGCCGGTGGTGATCGCTGCCATCGAAGGCGCGTTTCAGGGCGGCAGCCTCGGTGAAGTCGGCGGGGCGAAAATTGCCGGTGCGCTGGAATTGGCCGCCGAGGACAACCGCAAAGGCATTCCCACTCGCGCCGTGCTGCTGCTGGAAACCGGTGGCGTGCGTTTGCAGGAGGCCAATCTCGGGTTGGCGGCGATTGCCGATATTCATGCAGCGATTGTCGATCTGCGCCAGTACCAGCCGGTAGTCGGCGTGGTCGCCGGCAGTGTCGGCTGTTTTGGCGGCATGTCGATTGCCGCCGGGTTGTGCAGCTATTTGCTGGTGACTCAGGAAGCGCGCCTTGGCCTCAACGGCCCTCAGGTGATCGAACAGGAAGCCGGGCTTGAGGAATACGATTCCCGTGACCGACCGTTTATCTGGAGCCTGACCGGAGGCGAGCAACGTTTCGCCAGTGGCTTGGTGGATCGCTACGTGGCTGACGACGTGGCGCAGATTCAGCAGCAGGTTAGCGAATTGCTCCAGCAGGGTTTGCCGGCGCAGCAACGTAGCCGCCAGGCCGAATGGTTTCTGCAACGGCTGGCGCGTCTGGACGCCGAACCGCAAATCGAGCCGGCGACGGTTCGCGATCTGTATCAAGGAGAGCGCTCATGAGTTCGTATTCCCTGAGAGGCTTGAACTGGTTCAACGCCTTGAGTGCCGGCGCGAAATCGGTCGCGGGTTTGCCGGCGTCGTTGAAAGTCGCCGATGGTTTATTGGGCGATCTAGCTGTGCGGTTTATCGCAGTGGTGGCCGATCCCGACAACCGTTTCGTCCGCGCCCGCAATGGCGAGGTCGGTTTGCTGGAAGGCTGGGGCCTGGCCAAAGCGGTGGATGACGTCATTGCCGCGGATAACGACAAACCTCAAAAACGCACCTTGATCGCCATTGTCGATGTGCCGAGCCAGGCTTATGGCCGACGCGAAGAAGCCCTCGGCATTCATCAAGCCCTGGCCGGTGCGGCGGACAGTTATTCCCGCGCCCGACTGGCCGGGCACGCAGTGATTGGTTTACTGGTGGGCAAGGCTATGTCCGGGGCGTTTCTCGCTCATGGGTATCAGGCCAACCGGCTGATCGCATTGCGCGATCCGGGCGTGATGGTGCATGCGATGGGCAAGGCGTCGGCTGCGCGGGTGACGTTGCGCAGTGTCGAAGAACTTGAAGCCTTGGCCGCCAGCGTGCCGCCGATGGCCTATGACATCGACAGCTTTGCCAGCCTGGGTTTGCTTTGGGAAACCTTGTCGGTGGATCAGATCGAACAACCGACGACGGCGGATCTGGCGCGGGTGAACGAGTGTCTGGTTCAGGCGATTGAAAATGTCGGGGCTGGTCGTCGCGATTTGAGCAGCCGCTTGGGGGCGCCCAACCGTGGCGCGTCGAGCAAGGTTCGCCAACTGCTGAGAGAGCAGTGGTGAATACGTTTCTGGCCCACGACCTGCTTTGGGGAATGACCTCGGAGCAGTTGCCTGCGGATGCGCCTGCGTGGGTGATCGAGTCGATCAGCGCGGGTCAGCCAGTGGTGGTTCGGCGTGCGATGACTGCGCCGGATCAAATCGCGGTCGGCGTGCGCGGACGCTTGCGTGAGCAGCGTTATGCAACGTCGATGGCGATCACGGCGATTGCACGTCGGGTAAGGCCGGAAGAGCTGTGTCATGTCGAGGCGACTCGGGACCTGCGGGCCCTGCGAGCGCTGGCGCAATTGCGACCAATGCTCGACGCCTGCGGTTGGGTGTGGGGTGTCAGCGGCAGCGCCGGGTTTGAATTGGCCAGTGGTTTTGCGGCGTTGCATGAGCGCAGCGATCTGGACTTGATCCTGCGTACACCGCAACTGCTGGGCCGTACTCAAGCGCAGGAATTGGTGACGCTTCTCGGCGCCGCTGAGTGTCTGGTGGACATGCAATTGCAGACACCTTACGGCGCTGTGGCCTTGCGTGAATGGGCCGGCCCGTCGCAACGTGTGCTGCTCAAAAACACTCAGGTCGCCTGCCTGGTCACCGATCCCTGGAACCCGCAGGAGCAAGCAGCGTGAGCAGTTTGCTGGTGTTCCCCGGCCAAGGCGCGCAGCAACCGGGCATGCTCCATCGTTTGCCTCGGGAAACGCTGATCGAGGCGAGCGAGGTGCTGGGTGAAGATGTTTTGTTGCACGATTCTGCCGAGGCGTTGCAGTCGACGAGGGCGGTTCAGTTATGCCTGCTGATCGCCGGAGTCGCCGCTTCACGTCAGTTGTCATTGAGCGCGGATTACGTGGCTGGATTGTCCATCGGCGCCTATCCGGCGGCGGTGGTCGCCGGCGCCTTGAGCTTCAGCGATGCGCTGCATCTGGTCAGCCTGCGCGGTGAGTTGATGCAGCAGGCTTATCCTCAGGGCTATGGCATGACCGCGATCATCGGTCTGGATCTGGCGACGGTGGAAGGTTTGCTGGCGCAGGTTCACAGCGTAGATACACCGGTTTACCTCGCCAACATCAACGCTGATACCCAGGTAGTCATTGCTGGCAGCGACGAGGCGATGAAAGCGGTTGCCGAGTTGGCGAAGGGGCGTGGCGCCGGTCTGGCCAAGCGTCTGGCGGTCAGCGTGCCGTCCCATTGCCCGCTGCTGGAAGCCCCGGCAAAAATCCTGGCCGAAGCCTTCGCCAAGGTGCAATTGAAAACGCCGACCCTGGGTTATCTCAGCGGCAGCCGCGCACGGCCTGTCACCCATACCGACGCCCTGCGTGACGACCTGGCGTTCAACATGTGCCGCGTGGTGGATTGGCGCGGCACGGTACAAAGCGCTTATGAGCGTGGCGTACGTCTACAGATCGAACTGCCGCCCGGTGCGGTGTTGACCGGGCTGGCGCGCCGGGTGTTCGAGCAGGGTACCGTGATTGCCTTCGACGGTGCGCGGCTCGATACCTTGCAGGCGCTGTTGCGTGAGGAGGGAAGACGCCAACCCTAGACCACCGACTCAGGCTGCGAACTACAAGAACAACAAATCCGACGATGCACTTTGAGGACTACAACAATGATTATTTACGGTGTGGCGCTGTTGGCGATCTGTACGCTGGCAGGGGTGATCATGGGTGACATGCTCGGCGCATTGCTGGGCGTGAAATCCAACGTCGGCGGGGTCGGGATCGCGATGATCCTGCTGATTTGCGCGCGGTTGTGGATGCAAAAACGCGGCGGCATGACCAAGGACTGCGAGATGGGCGTCGGCTTTTGGGGCGCCATGTACATTCCGGTGGTGGTGGCGATGGCCGCGCAACAGAACGTCGTTACCGCCTTGCACGGCGGGCCGGTGGCGGTGCTGGCGGCGATCGGTTCGGTGGTGCTCTGCGGCTGCACCATTGCGCTGATCAGCCGGACCCACAAAGGCGAGCCCTTGCCCGATGAACCGGCGGACATAACGTCGGTTGGCGCACCGGCAGGAGGTCGCTGATATGTGGGATCTCATCGAGAAAGGTCTGGAACATAACGGTCTGATCACGGCATTCGCGTTCGTTGGCGTGATCATGTGGGTGTCGGTGGTGTTGTCCAAACGCCTGACCTTCGGGCGAATTCACGGTTCGGCGATTGCCATCGTCATCGGCCTGGTGCTGGCCTGGGTCGGCGGCACCATGACCGGCGGGCAAAAAGGCCTGGCGGATTTGTCACTGTTTTCCGGCATTGGTTTGATGGGCGGCGCGATGCTGCGGGACTTCGCCATTGTCGCCACGGCGTTTGAGGTGCAGGCCACGGAAGCGAAAAAGGCCGGGATGATTGGCGTCATCGCGCTGCTGCTGGGCACGATTCTGCCGTTCATTGTCGGGGCGAGCATGGCCTGGGTGTTCGGTTATCGCGATGCGATCAGCATGACCACCATTGGCGCGGGCGCGGTGACGTACATCGTCGGGCCAGTGACCGGGGCCGCGATTGGTGCCACGTCCGACGTGATGGCGTTGTCGATTGCCACCGGGCTGATCAAGGCGATTCTGGTGATGGTCGGCACACCGATGGCGGCGCGCTGGATGGGGCTGGATAACCCGCGCTCGGCGATGGTGTTTGGCGGCCTGGCCGGGACGGTGAGTGGGGTGACCGCAGGGTTGGCGGCGACGGATCGGCGGCTGGTGCCGTATGGCGCGTTGACCGCGACGTTCCACACCGGGCTTGGGTGCTTGCTTGGGCCTTCGTTGCTGTACTTCATTGTTCGCGGGATTGTCGGCTGACTGATCGTTCCCACGCGCAGCAAAGGAATGCAGCCCGGGACGCTCCGCGTCCCAAAGCGGACGCAGAGCGTCCATTGAGACATTCCCACGCAGAGCGTGGGAACGATCATTGGGTGGCCTGCCGATTGGCATACATCCGGCACTCTGCCAACAGCGCCAGCAAATTCGGGTCACGCTCCTTGGCCTTCAGAAACACCACCCCGATGTGCTGCTGTAACCGATACTTTTGCTGCAATGGAATCAGCTTCACCCGGTTCTCATACACCGCCGCAATCCTTCCCGGCAGCAACGCATAACCCACCCCCGAGCTGACCATGCTCAGCAGGGTGAAGATGTCGTTGACCTGCATCGCCACCTTCGGCTCGAACCCCGCCTGCTTGAACACCCGAATACCGTCCTGGTGCGTGGCGAAGCCTTGGGTCAAGGTGATGAATGTCTCGTCGCGCACCTCGGCCAGATCGACTTCGGTCCGCTGGGCAAAGGGCGAATCAGCTGGGGTGGCGAGGAAGATGTCATCGGAAAACAACGGAATCTGCTCGCAGTCCGGGTCATTCACGCTGTCATCCAGCGACACCAGGATCGCGTCGACTTCCATGTTCTTGAGCTTGTATAGCAGGTCAATGTTCGAGCCCAGGATCAGGTCGATATTGAGTTCGCTGCGGCGAATCTTCAGGCCCATGATCAGCTGCGGCACGGTCTTCACCGTCAACGAATACAGTGACCCTAGCTTGAAACGCTCAGCCGAGAACCCGGCAGCTTCGCGGGTCAGGCGCACGCTTTCGAGCACGTCCTGAATCAGCTTCTGCGCCCGTTCTTCCAGCACATAAGCGCTTTCGAGTGGGGTCAGGTTGCGGCCTTCGTGTTTGAATAGCGGGCAACGCAGGGCGCTTTCCAGAGAGTGGATGGCGCGGTGCACGCTGACGTTGCTGGTTTGTAACTCGGCGGCGGCGCGGGTCAGGTTGCCGGTGCGCATGAAGGCCAGGAACACCTCGAGTTTTTTCAGGGTCAACTCTTCATCGATCAGCATGGGCCAGACTCTTATTCGAATCGTTCGATTGTGCCCAATTGGCTGAGGTTTGGCTCGAAGGCTTTTTGTAGGAGCTGCCGAAGGCTGCGATCTTTTGATCTTTGGCATCCTAAGATCAAGATCAAAAGATCGCAGCCTCGTTTCACTCGACAGCTCCTACACAGCTCCTACACCGGTCTTACAGGGGCTTTGTGTTAATGAATTTTTAAGGTGAGCAACACATGTATCACGGGGAAAGATTGAACGCCTGGACGCATTTGGTCGGGGCGGTGGCGGCGCTTGTCGGGGGTGTGTGGCTGCTGGTGATCGCCAGTATGGACGGCAGTCCGTGGAAGATCGTCAGCGTGGCGATTTACGCGTTCACCTTGCTGGTGCTCTACAGCGCGTCGACCGTTTACCACAGCGTGCGCGGGCGCAAGAAAGCGATCATGCAGAAGGTCGATCACTTTTCGATCTACCTGCTGATTGCCGGCAGTTACACACCGTTCTGCCTGGTGACCCTGCGCGGGCCGTGGGGCTGGACGTTGTTCGGTATTGTCTGGGGGCTGGCTCTGATCGGCATCCTGCAAGAGATCAAACCCCGCTCGGAAGCGCGGATTCT
This sequence comes from Pseudomonas sp. NPDC089918, assembly GCF_050280605.1. Classification (NCBI taxonomy): domain Bacteria; kingdom Pseudomonadati; phylum Pseudomonadota; class Gammaproteobacteria; order Pseudomonadales; family Pseudomonadaceae; genus Pseudomonas; species Pseudomonas sp. NPDC089918. The sequence continues at coordinate 36,201 of NZ_JBNNVP010000015.1, forward strand.
GTCGATCGTGATTTACGCGGTGATGGGCTGGATCGTGCTGGTGGCGGTCAAGCCATTACTGGCGGCGCTGGGGCCCGTCGGCTTTACTTGGTTGGCATCGGGCGGGGTGCTGTACACCGTGGGGATTGTCTTTTTTGCGCTGGACAGCCGTTTGCGCCATGCCCACGGGGTCTGGCATCTGTTTGTGATTGCCGGGAGCTTGCTGCACTTTGTGGCGATTTTGTTTTATGTCCTTTGAGGCTGCTACGGGATCAAGCGATCCAGTTGCGCCTGCGCCCGTCGGCTGAACACCTGCAACAAGTCGCTCAAGGTGTGTGGCGGTGGTTCGTCGGCGCGGGTCACCGCGTACAGGGTGATCGGCAGCGCCGGCGCCAGGGGGCGAATCGCCGTGGTGGCGGGGGACGCGCCGAGCGCGGTGAAGGGGTCGATCACTGCTAGCCCGGCACCGGATTCAACCATCGCCCGCGCCAGCGAATAAGTCTGCACCGCGATGCGTACCCGGGGTGGCGGATCGACCGCCTCAAGGTAGCTGTCGAGTCTAGCGGCCAGCGGGTCGGCGCTGGACAAGCCAATCAGCGGCGCACCGGCCAGTTCGATCAACGGCAGCGGTTTACCGTGAGTGTCGTCGGCCCAAAAGCCCTTTGGCGCCAGCGCCACCAGCATCCCACAGGCCAGGGCCTGCGCCTTCAGGCCCGGATGATCGGGCAGTTGCAGCGTCAGGGCGACATCCACTTCGCGCATTAACAGGTTCTGCATCAGCTCGCGGCTGTGGGCGCTGGACAGTTCGCAGGCGATTTGCGGGTAGCGTTGCGTCCATTCGTTGATCGCCGGCGGCAGCAGCGACAAGGCCAGCGCCGGGATCGCGCCGATCCGTACACTGTGGCCCGGCTCGCGGCGCAGGCTCTGGGCCAGACGTCGCACGCCTTGCAGGCTTTCGGTGACCTTATCGACCTCGCGCTCAAGCTCCAGGGCTTCTGGCGTCGGCTGCAATTTACCGCGCACCCGCAGGAACAACGCAAAGCCCAGTTGCTGTTCGGCGTGTTGCAGCACTTTGCTCACCGCCGGCTGCGACACGTGCAGCAACTGGGCGGCGCCACTGACCGAACCGGTCTGGCGAATGGCCTGGAAAATCTCGATGTGTCGCAGTCGCATGGCAAGTCCATAACCTTTGTTTATGGGTCAGGCATCTTTATGCATTGTTCAACGGCTGTCACCTGGTCCTAAGCTGAGGGCACGTTTCAACAACGCTTAAGGACTGACATGGCTCAGCGGGTTTGCATCATCGGCGGCGGCGTCATCGGGCTGACAACGGCTTACGCACTGGTTCGCGACGGCATCGACGTGACGCTGATCGAGGCCCGGGATTCGTTTGCCAGCGAGACCAGTTTCGCCAACGGCGGCCAGCTGTCCTACCGCTATGTCGCGCCACTGGCCGATGCAGGCGTACCGTTGCAGGCGCTGGGCTGGATGTTGCGCGGTGACTCGCCGTTGAAGCTGCGCCCGCGCCTAGACCCGGCGCAATGGCGCTGGATGGCGGCCTTTCTGGCGGCCTGCCGGCGTTCGGTGAATCAGCGCAACGGCGCGCATCTGCTGCGCCTGGCGCTGCTGAGCCAGGCCACGCTGCAAGGCTGGCGCGACGAAGACCGCCTCGACGGTTTCGACTGGCGGCGCAACGGCAAATTGGTGACGTTTCGTGAAGCCGCGAGTTTCGAGCATGCGCGTCGAGGGCTGGCTGATCCACGACAGCAGCAGGTGTTGTCCCGGGTCGAGTGCGCACAGCTGGAGCCGGCGCTTGCCGATGCGCCGTTTGTGGGCGCGATCTACACGCCCGATGAAGAAGTCGCCGATTGCCATGCTTTCTGCCTGCAACTGGTGGCCCGGCTCAAGGCGTCGGGGCGTTGCGAGTTTTTGCCGGGGCGCACGGTCACCGGCATTCGCCACGGGGACGGCGTGGTGCAGGCCGTTGAAATGGGCGCGCAGGTATTGCCGGTTGAGCAATTGGTGATCGCTGCCGGTCATCGCAGCCCGGCGCTGGCGTTGCCGGGCACGAACTTGCCGCTGTATCCGCTCAAGGGCTACAGCCTGACCATGCCGATCCGCGCCGAACACCGCGCGCCGGAGCTGAGCATCACCGATTACAACCGCAAGATCGTTTACGCCCGCATCGGCGCACAACTGCGGGTGGCGGCGATGGTCGACATTGTCGGTTTCGACCCGGCACTCGATCCCAAGCGTCTGGCGCTGATCAAACGCCAGGCGCAGGAAACCTTGCCCAATGCCGGCGATTATGACGCCGCCATCGAATGGGCCGGCATGCGCCCGGCGACCCCCAGCGGCGTGCCGTTGATTGGCGCCACGGCGTACCGCAACCTCTGGCTCAACCTCGGCCATGGCGCCCTGGGTTTTACTTTGGCCTGCGGTAGCGCTCGGCTGCTGAGTGAGTTGATTGCCCGGCGCGCACCCTCGATCGAAATGCAGGGCCTCGCACCCCGCGTCGCCTGACTGGAAAAGGAAGAACCGATGAGCATCAAGCGTTTCAACAGCAACAATCGACTCTCTGGCGCCGTGACCTTTGGCGAACTGGTGTTTCTATCGGGCCAGGTGCCGGGTGACAGCACCGACGCTGCCGGCCAAACCGCAGAGGTACTGGCGAAGATCGATGGGTTGCTGGCCGAGGCTGGCAGCGACAAGGATCACTTGCTCAACGCGACCATTTACCTGAACGACATTGGCCGCGATTTCGCCGCCATGAACGAGGTCTGGTCACAATGGCTGTCGCCGGACAAGGCACCGACCCGCACCACGTTGCAGGCGCAACTGGCCCGTCCAGAGGTCCTGGTGGAAATCACCGTGATCGCCGCCCGCCGCTAATTCGATCTACCCACAACGGAGAATAACAATGCAAAAAATCACGTTGATCGGCTGTACCCTCGGCCTGCTGCTCGGCAGCCAGGTCCAGGCCAATGAAGCGGCGCTGACCGGCACGCTGAACAAGGTCGCCAATGCCAAGAGCATCACGCTGGGCTATCGCGATGCGTCGGTGCCGTTCTCTTACGTGGGTGATCACACGGGGCAGCCGATGGGCTATTCGGTGGACCTGGCGAGCAAGATTGTCGAGCGCATCAAGCAAAAACTCGAGCTTCCGGATCTGCAGGTGAAGTACAACCTGGTGACCTCGCAAACGCGTATTCCACTGGTGCAGAACGGCACGGTCGACCTTGAATGCGGCTCTACTGGCGTGACCGCCGAGCGCATGCAGCAAGTGGCGTTTTCCTATGGGTTCATCTACGTGAAAGGGCAACTGCTCACGGCGAAGGACAGCGGCATCAAAAGCTTCGCCGACCTGCGCGGCAAGAACGTCGTGACCACCGCCGGCACCACCAATGAGCGTTTTCTGAAGAGCTACAACGTCGATCACAAGATCGACATGTTCGTGATCAGCGCCAAGGACCACGGCGAAGCCTTCCAGATGCTGCAGTCGGGGCGGGCGGCGGCGTTCTATATGGACGATGCGTTGCTTTACGGTGAACGGGCCAAGGCCCGCGATCCGCATAAATGGGTCGTGGTGGGCGAGGAGCAGTCGCGGGAAATCTACAGCTGCATGGTGCGCAAGGGCGATCCGCAATTTCTCGAGTTGGTGAACTCGACGCTTGCCGATTTGTATAGCTCAGGGGAAATCAATGGCATCTACAACCGCTGGTTCCAGCAGCCAATTCCGCCTAAAGGTTTGAACCTTGAATTTCCGATGACCAGCGAGTTGAAAGCGATCATTGCGAAGCCGGTGAGTGATCCGGTGCAGTAGTTCCTGAAAGATCGTTCCCACGCTCTGCGTGGGAATGCCTCTACGGACGCTCCGCGCTCGGCTTTTGATGGGCCGCGGAGCGTCCCGGGCTGCATTCCCACGCGGAGCGTGGGAACGATCAAACCTAAAAATCGCCCCACAACTGCTGAGCCACCGCCAACGCCACCACCGGCGCGGTTTCGGTACGCAATACGCGAGGGCCGAGGCGGGCGGCGTGAAAGCCACCAGCCTTGGCCTGCTCGACTTCAGCGTCGGACAACCCGCCTTCCGGGCCGATCAGAAACGCCAGTGTTGCCGGTTTCGCATGGCTCACCAGCGGCTCGGCCACCGGGTGCAGCACCAGTTTCAATTCGGCTTCCGTCTGCTTCAGCCAATCAGCCAACAACAGCGGTGGATGAATCACTGGCACCCGTGAACGCCCGCACTGCTCGCAAGCGCTGATCGCCACCTGACGCCAATGCATCAGGCGTTTGTCGGCGCGCTCGTCCTTGAGGCGGACTTCGCAGCGGTCGGTGAAGATCGGGGTGATTTCGCTGACGCCCAGTTCGGTGGCTTTCTGAATCGCCCAGTCCATCCGCTCGCCACGGGACAAGCCCTGGCCGAGATGGACCGCAAGCGACGACTCGACCTGCCCGGCGAAGCTTTCATCGATTTGCACCACGACGCGCTTCTTGCCGACTTCCGCCAGCGTGCCGCGAAACTCATGGCCCGAGCCATCGAACAATTGCACCGCATCACCCTCGGCCATGCGCAGCACGCGGCTGATGTAATGCGCCTGGGCCTCGGGAAGCTCGTGTTCGCCGGTGCTCAAGGGGGCGTCGATAAAGAAGCGGGACAGTCTCATCAATGGTCTCTGTAATTCGTCTGAACTGATCGTTCCCACGCTCTGCGTGGGAATGCCTCACCGGACGCTCCGCGTCCGCTTTTGGGACGCAGAGCGTCCCCGGCTGCATTCCCACGCAGAGCGTGGGAACGAGAGAAACTAGCCCGGATCACGGTAACCCGGATGAAAGTCCTTCGGCACCGCCACGCTGATGCTGTCGCGGGTGGCGATGTCGATGCCTTCACTGGCCACCTCGGCCAGAAAATCGATCTGCTCCGGGGTAATCACGTACGGCGGCAGGAAATACACCACGCTGCCCAGCGGCCGCAGCAAGGCACCTCGCTCCAGCGCATGCTGGAACACTTTCAAACCACGACGTTCCTGCCACGGATAAGCTTCCTTGGTGGCCTTGTCCTTGACCATCTCGATGGCCAGGACCATGCCGGTCTGGCGCACTTCGGCAACGTTCGGGTGATCGGCCAGGTGCGCGGTGGAGGAGGCCATGCGTTGAGCCAGAATCTTGTTGTTCTCGATGACGTTGTCTTCTTCGAAGATATCCAGCGTCGCCAATGCCGCCGCGCACGCCAGGGGATTGCCGGTGTAGCTGTGAGAGTGCAGGAAGGCGCGCAGGGTCGGGTAGTCGTCGTAGAAGGCGCTGTAGACCTCATCGGTGGTCAGCACCGCCGCCAACGGCAGGTAACCACCGGTCAGGGCCTTGGACAGGCAGAGGAAATCCGGGCGGATGCCGGCCTGTTCGCAGGCGAACATCGTTCCGGTGCGACCGAAGCCGACGGCGATTTCATCGTGGATCAGGTGAACGCCATAACGATCACAGGCGTCGCGCAGCAACTTCAGGTACACCGGGTGGTACATGCGCATGCCGCCTGCGCCCTGAATCAGCGGCTCCAGAATCACGGCGGCCACGGTGTCGTGATTTTCGGCCAGGGTCTGCTCCATGGCGGCGAACATGTTGCGCGAGTGTTCTTCCCAGCTCATGCCCTCGGGGCGCAGGTAGCAGTCGGGGCTCGGCACCTTGATGGTGTCCATCAGCAGGGCTTTGTAGGTTTCGGTGAACAGCGGCACGTCGCCCACCGCCATCGCCGCCATGGTCTCGCCGTGGTAGCCATTGGTCAGGGTGACGAAGCGCTTCTTGTTCGGCTGGCCGCGGTTGAGCCAGTAGTGAAAGCTCATTTTCAGCGCGACTTCGATGCACGACGAACCGTTATCGGCGTAGAAGCACCGGGTCAGGCCTTCGGGCGTCATCTTTACCAGGCGCTCGGACAGTTCGATCACCGGTTGATGGCTGAAACCGGCGAGGATCACGTGTTCCAGTTGATCGACCTGATCCTTGATGCGCTGGTTGATCCGCGGGTTGGCGTGGCCGAACACGTTGACCCACCAGGAGCTGACCGCGTCGAGGTAGCGTTTGCCTTCGAAGTCTTCCAGCCAGACGCCTTCACCGCGCTTGATCGGGATCAGCGGCAGCTGTTCGTGGTCTTTCATCTGGGTGCAGGGATGCCACAACACCGCGAGATCGCGTTCCATCCACTGTTTATTCAGGCCCATTTTCTGTCTCCTCGAGGCTACCCGTGACGTAGGCGGGTAAACAATCGCGCAAGCCTATGCAATGCGCGTCATCGGGACAACCCATTGTGTCGATTGAGCTACTTTGTATAGGACGATAGACGTTGCTGGCGGCGTTTTGATGGCTGACGTATTCTTCGCGGTTCTTTGAGTCGTCTGACTCGTAAAACCGCTATTTCCTCGTGTATTTCCGGAGTTCGCTGAATGTCTGCTGGTTGGCTGCGCGCCTGTGCGCTGGTGATGTTGGGGCTGTTCAGCGTTTCGGCGCTGGCCAAGGATAAAACGGTGATCGTGGTCGGCGGCGGGCTTTCGGGCCTCACCGCGGCGTACGAGCTGCAGAACAAAGGCTGGCAGGTCACCCTGCTGGAAGCCAAACCGACGTTGGGCGGTCGCTCCGGCATGGCCACCAGTGAGTGGATCGGCAACGACAAGACCCAACCGGTGCTGAACAAGTACGTCTCGACGTTCAAGCTGACCACCACGCCAGCCCCTGAATTCGTGCGGACTCCGAGCTACCTGATCGACGGTGAATATTTCACCGCCGCCGATCTGGCGACTAAACAGCCGGCCACCAGCGACGCGCTGAAACGCTACGAAAAGACTCTGGATGATCTGGCGCGTTCGATCGAAGACCCGCAGAACCCGGCCGCCAACAGCACACTGTTCGCACTGGACCAGATCAACGTGTCCAACTGGCTCGATCGCTTGAATCTGCCAGCCACTGCGCGTCAGTTGGTGAATCAGCAGATTCGTACCCGCTATGACGAACCTTCGCGCCTGTCGCTGCTGTACTTCGCACAACAGAGCCGCGTCTACCGTGGCGTTGCCGACCGTGACCTGCGCGCCTCGCGTCTGCCCGGTGGCAGCCCGGTGCTGGCCCAGGCCTTCGTCAAACAACTGAAAACCATCAAGACCAGCTCGCCGGTTTCGGCCATTACTCAAGACAAGGACGGCGTGACCGTGAAGGTCGGCAGTGTTGGCTATCAGGCGGACTACGTTGTGCTGGCCGTGCCATTGCGGGCACTGAACAAGATCCAGATGACCCCGGCGCTGGATGCCCAGCACATGGGCGCCATCAAAGGCACCAACTACGGCTGGCGTGACCAGATCATGCTGAAGTTCAAGACGCCAGTGTGGGAAAGCAAGGCGCGCATGTCCGGCGAGATCTACAGCAACACCGGCCTGGGCATGTTGTGGGTCGAGCCGGCCCTGAAAGGCGGCGCCAATGTGGTGATCAACCTGTCCGGCGACAATGCGCGCGTGATGCAGGCCTTCGGCGACAAGCAGATGGTTGATCAGGTACTGATTCGCCTGCATGCGTTTTATCCACAGGCACGCGGTTCGTTCACCGGTTATGAAATCCGTCGCTACAGCACCGATCCGTCGATGGGTGGCGCTTACCTGGCCTTCGGCCCGGGCCAGATCAGCAAGTACTGGCGCCTGTGGGAGCGTCCGCTGCAACGTGTAGCCTTTGCCGGCGAACACACCGACGCCTTGTACCCAGGCACTCTGGAAGGCGCATTGCGCACCGGCCAGCGTGCAGCCAGTCAGGTAGAAGACCTGGCGGCAGGCAAATCGTTTGAGCCGGCGAAAGTTGTTCCGGCGGCGACCGCAGCAGCGGCAGGTGCAGTGGCGGCGAAGAAAGGCAACTTCTTCACCAACCTGTTCGGTGGTTCTGACGACAAACCGGAACCGGCCAAGGCGCCAGCACCCGCGGCACCGGTTGCTCCGGCACCCGCGCCAGTACCTGCGCCGACTCCAGCGCCAGCACCGGTTGAGGCGCCGAAACCTGCGGCACCGGTGAAAGCAGAGCCTGCCAGGAAAGCGCCGGCCAAAGCGCCAGTGAAAAAGCCTGCGGCCAAAACCGAGTCCAAAAAAGCCCCGGTCAAGGCGACGGTGAAAAAGACTGAGCCGGTGAAGAAGCCAGCGGTCAATACTGCTGCGAAGACCCCAGTGACGACTGAAACCAAGACGCAGTAAGTTCTGGAATCAAAAAAAGCGCGGCAGTGATGCCGCGCTTTTTTTATGTCTTGCGTATGTCGCTGCTGATTTTTCTTTGACGCTAAGCTAGATCGACACTATGGACTTCGTCGCTTTGGTAGTCGCTGACATAGGCATGGTTATGTTGATCAAGAACCATGTCATACGGTTCGGAAGCACCAGGGATGGGCACCCGGCGAACAATTTCATACGTGGCGGTATTAATTTCCACGACCTCTTTTTTGATTTGATCAACGGCATAAGCGTTTTTTTCGCCGAACACTATTTTCCCTTCGCAAGTCACAAAATCGAAATGCCTGGTGGTCGATAACTTAGGGTCCAGTACGGTCAGTTTTTGAGCGTCCAGACACACGATATACACTTCTTTGTCGTCGGGACTGACGGTAACTGCTGACGGATACCTTTCGGTTCTGATGATATCGAGGACTTTGAAAGTCTTGCTGCTGATGATCGTTAGTGCGTCCTGATAAGGGCCATCAGGAGAGTTCGTGCTGGAAATGTAAAGACGCGAATCGTCCTGGCTGATATCCACACTTATAGAGGGAGAGGGCAATCCTCTCACTCTGCTCACCGCATAAGTGCGGGTGTCGATAATGGCCAGCCACTCTTTATTTTGTCGAACGGTCACGTAAACATGCTTGCCGTCTCGGCTCACGACGATTCCCCGAGGATATTTTCCCACCGTGACGTTACCCACCGCATAGGTTTCAGTATCAATAACCGAAACCGAACTTGACCCGTAGTTGGTCACATAAGCTCTTTTCCCTCCATGGGCAAGGACGATGTTTTGGGGGTAATGCTCGACGGCGATGGTGTGGATTACCTTTCTGTTCCGGGTGTTGATCACTGACACGTTGCCTGAAATGTAATTGCAAACAAAAACCCGTGATCCATCGTTGTTGATGGCTATCCCTCGTGGCCCTGCCCCTACGGGTATCGAATTGGATAGGTTGCGCGTAGTCGCGGGGGATGAACTCGAATGGTGACTCATGGTAGAACTCCTGTTCAGACGCTCGGACAAACGCCCGAGATCAGGTTCATCAATGACCTGCAATGTTGGCTACTGTCAGATATGACAGTTCTGACGAGTGGTAAAGGCTTTTTTTAAGTGGGAATGGGGACGGCATTTGTAGGTTTTTTCGTTCGGTTAACACTCTCTTAACATCTCGGCCGCAAGGTCTTGATCGTATTTCTCGATATTTCAGAGCGAAATTTTCCGCTTTAAATCGATAGATAACTCGATAGTCTTGGGCGCAGTTCTTACAGGATTTGGGCAATGCAACTACGTAACTCTTCTTCCCGCTACGGTTGGATCAGCATCTCCGTGCATTGGGGTGTGGCGCTCGCGGTCTATGGTCTGTTCGCGTTGGGGTTGTGGATGGTGGGTCTCGACTACTACAGCTCTTGGCGCAAAGATGCGCCGGATCTGCACAAGAGCATTGGCCTGCTGTTGTTCGCGGTCATGTTGCTGCGGGTGTTGTGGCGCTTCATCAGTCCGCCGCCGCCGGCCCTGCAAAGTTATAGCCGCATGACGCGTCTTGGTGCCGTGTTCGGCCATGCCTTCCTCTATCTCGGATTGTTCGCTGTGATGATTGCCGGTTACCTGATTTCCACCGCAGACGGTGTCGGGATCCCGGTGTTTGGCCTGTTTGAAGTGCCTGCACTGGTTTCCGGACTACCGGACCAGGCAGACACCGCTGGTGTGATCCATTTGTACCTGGCCTGGGCGCTGGTAATTTTTTCCGGCCTTCATGCGTTGGCAGCATTGAAACACCACTTTATCGATCGTGATGCGACCCTGACACGAATGCTGGGTCGCAAAGCCTGATGTTCAACCTCGACTCCAAAGGAATAGAAAGCATGTTGAAAAAGACGCTCGCCGCCCTGGCAATCGGTTCTGCTCTGCTGTCCGCTAACGTAATGGCGGCCGATTATGTTGTCGACAAAGAAGGCCAGCACGCCTTCGTTGATTTCAAAATCAGCCACCTGGGTTACAGCTACATCACCGGTACCTTCAAGGACATCGACGGCAAGTTCAGCTTCGACGCCGCCAAGCCTGAAGACAGCAAGATCGAGTTCAATGTGCGCACCGCCAGCGTGTTCACTAACCACGCCGAACGCGACAAGCACATCTCCAGCGGTGACTTCCTGAACGTGGGCAAATTCGCCGACGCCAAGTTCGTTTCCACCAGCGTCAAATCCACCGGCAAAAACGCCGCTGGCAAAGACACTGCCGACGTAACCGGTAACCTGACCTTGCTGGGTGTGACCAAGCCAATCGTGGTCAAAGCCACCTTCCTGGGTGAAGGCAAGGATCCATGGGGCGGCTACCGTGCCGGCTTCGAAGGCACCACCAGCATCAAGCGCTCCGATTTCGGCAAGCAGAAAGACCTGGGCCCAGCGTCCGACGCAGTCGAGCTGTACATTACGTTTGAAGGTGTGAAAGCGAAGTGAAATTCGCTGCTTGAACAAAAACGCCCCTGATCTCGCGATCCGGGGCGTTTTTTATTGGCGGGCAAAATCTGTACAGGCACCGCAAATCCAATGTGGGAGCGGGCTTGCTCGCGAATGCGATCGAGCATTCAGCATTAATGTCAACTGAACCACCGCCTTCGCGAGCAAGCCCGCTCCCACAGGGGGCTTCGCCAGCATAAAAAAATGCCCCGGATCGTGAGATCCGGGGCATTTTTCATATCAGCGATAAATCAGCGATTGCGGGTCAGCAAGGCTGGTTTTTCGCCGCGTGGACGGCCTGGCAGTTGATCCAGTTGCTCAGGTGTCGGGAAGCGATCGCTTTTCGACTCCTTGTGAATGATCTTCGGTGCCGGGCCCCGCGGGTTCTGCACGGCCGGTTCCGAACGAGGCTGCTCGTCACGGGCCGGGCGGCGGTTGCGGGACTCTTCGCGACGGGCCTGGCCATCACGTGGAGCGCCGTTGCGTGGGCCGCTGCGCTTGGCTGGCGGCGTGCCGGTGGTTGCGCCGCTGCTGCTGCGCGGACCATTTTGGCGACCTTGTGGCTGACCGGTGCGCGGAGCACCTGCGCCTTGTGCCGGAGCGCCCGGACGGCGGCCACGGCCCTGAGCAGGTTTGGCTTGAGGCACGTAATCGACGCGGTTACCGAAGTTATCGACATCGTCGTCCAGGAACTCGTCCGGAGCACGGTCAGCGGCGGCACGAGGTGCCGGACGCTGTTGCTCACGGGCCGGGGTGCCTTCGCGAGGCTTGTGTTCACGGGCGGGGCGATCGCCACGGCCAGTGGCAGCAGGCTTTTCCTTGCCGCCCTTGTCCTTGCCTTTGTCTTTACGACCGCCACCACCACCGCTGCCGTTCGGACCATCGCCGCGCGGGCCACGTGGGTTGCGCGGATTACGCACATCCGGACGCTCGCGAACTTCAGGTTTCTCGGCTTCCACAGCGCTGGAGTCGAAGCCCATCAGGTTGCCGTCGGCAATCTTCTGCTTGGTCATGCGCTCGATGCTTTTGAGCAGCTTTTCTTCGTCCGGAGCGACCAGCGAGATCGCCTCGCCCGAACGACCGGCACGGCCGGTACGGCCGATACGGTGCACGTAATCTTCGTCGACGTTCGGCAGTTCGAAGTTGACCACGTGGGGCAACTGGTCGATGTCCAGGCCGCGAGCGGCGATGTCGGTGGCGACCAGGATGCGCACTTCACCGGCCTTGAAGTCGGCCAGGGCTTTGGTGCGGGCGTTCTGGCTCTTGTTACCGTGGATGGCGACGGCGGTGAGGCCGTGTTTGTCCAGGTACTCGGCCAGGCGGTTGGCGCCGTGCTTGGTGCGGGTGAACACCAGCACCTGTTCCCAGGCGCCAGCGGTGATCAGGTGCGCCAGCAGCGAACGCTTGTGGTTGGCTGGCAGACGGAATACGCGCTGTTCGATCCGCTCGACCGTGGTGTTCGGCGGCGTGACTTCGATGCGTTCCGGGTTGTGCAGCAGCTTGCCGGCAAGGTCGGTGATGTCTTTGGAGAACGTCGCCGAGAACAGCAGGTTCTGGCGTTTGCTCGGCAGGCGGGCGAGGACCTTTTTCACGTCATGGACAAAGCCCATGTCGAGCATGCGGTCGGCTTCGTCCAGCACGAGGATTTCCACGTGGGACAAATCGACGCTGCCTTGGCCGGCGAGGTCGAGCAGGCGACCGGGGCAGGCCACCAGCACGTCGACACCGCGGGACATGGCCTGAACCTGTGGGTTCATGCCGACGCCGCCGAAGATGCAGGCGCTGACGAACTTCAGGTCACGGGCATAGACCTTGAAGCTCTCGTGCACCTGGGCCGCGAGTTCGCGGGTTGGGGTCAGGACCAGTACGCGCGGTTGGCGCGGGCCGTGACGCTGGGATTTGTCCGGGTGACCGTTGGGGAACAACCGCTCCAGAATCGGGAGGGCGAAACCACCGGTTTTACCAGTACCTGTCTGTGCCGCAACCATCAGGTCGCGACCTTGCAACACGGCGGGAATGGCCCGCTGTTGCACCGGAGTAGGCTCGGTATAGCCCGCTGCCTCGATGGCGCGGACTAAAGCCTCGGAGAGACCGAGGGAAGCAAAGGACATGAGTAATCCTGTTTTAGTTAGGGCTTGGCCCAATGGGAGTCTTGCCTGGCGCGAATCGCGTTTAAGAGGACGCAATCCCGTCCGGTCCTGCTGGGCCTCGAAGGCTCGTCTGGAGCGCTCGCGCGGGCTGAAAAGCTGCGCTGTAGCGGGATCGAGATGCCTTGAACAAGTCCGAGCGTCCGGGCGTGAGCCTGGCGGGAAGGCCGGAGTATAACAGAGCAATCACTGCGCGCCGCTTTCCTGCTGCTCAACGGTTTTTCCGCCGGTTGCGGTGGCGCTGGCGGCCCGTGCTTCGGGGGCCGGGCCGGCGCCATAGCGGGCGCTCAGTTCGGCGTAGGCCGGCTCGCGCTTGAAGCGTTTGAGCTCGGCACCGAAACGCTGCACCAACAAATCCATCCCGGCATTGCGGCGTACCGCCAGAAACTGGCTTTGCTGGCTGATGATGATCGGGTTCTCGGTGATTTTGTCGCGGATGTTCAGTTGATCGAGCAAATGCTGGCCAACCCGGCGATCAGTGATCAGCAGGTCGATGCGGCCGCGCACCAGTTTGCCGAAGTTGGCTTCATGGGTGGGTGCCGGCTCTTGGGTGAACAGCGTCGATTCGCTGAAGTCCTTGCTGTACAGGTAGCCCGGCGAGGTGCCGATGGTCAGGCCTTTAAGATCGTCCAGGGTGCGAAACGGATAGGGTCGCTCGTTGGCATAGAACATTACGAATTCGACTTGCGAGAGCGGTTCGCTGGGGTAGAGCAGGGTCGCGTCGCGTTCAGCGCTGTGGAAGATATCCAGCACGCCATCTGCCTGGCCTTGCTCAAGCATCGACAGGCAGCGTTTCCATGGCAGGAACTGCCATTCCACGTCGATTCCGAGGCGTTTGAAGACAATGGCGGTGGTTTCATAGTCAAGCCCCAAAGACTTGCCGTTTTCCTCATACACGTAAGGTGCCCAGGGTTCGGTGACAATACGCAACTTCTCGCCCCGAGCAGTGAGGCTCAGGCAAGTGAACAGAAGCATGGTCAGTAACTGAGCGATCAAAGGCATGGGGTTGAGATTACGACGAGAAATCATAAAGAGCCAGAAACCGGATCCAGATGCTCTGGTTCAGGGTATGGCTGCACAATAAAGGGGCGCCGGAAAGCAAAAGATCGCAGCCTTCGGCATTTCCTACAGGGGATACGTACCTCTGTAGGAGCTGCCGAAGGCTGCGATCTTTTGATCTTGCTTTAACGACGATTAACGCGGCAACTTCAGGTTGTTCCACACCGCCAGACTCGGCTCAGCCTGGTTCAGCGTGTAGAAATGCAGCCCTGGAGCGCCACCTTGCAGCAGGCGTTCGCACATCTGGGTGATGACTTGCTCGCCAAAGCCTTGAATGCTTTGGGTGTCGTCGCCGTAGGCTTCCAGTTGCTTGCGGATCCAGCGCGGGATTTCCGCACCGCAAGCGTCGGAAAAACGCGCCAGCTTGCTGTAGTTGGTGATCGGCATGATCCCCGGCACGATCGGGATGTTCACACCCTTGGCCCGTACACGCTCGACGAAGTAGAAATAACTGTCGGCGTTGAAGAAGTACTGGGTGATCGCACTGTTGGCGCCGGCGTTAGCCTTGCGCACGAAGTTGTTGAGATCGTCTTCAAAGTTGCGCGCTTGCGGATGCATCTCCGGGTAAGCGGCGACTTCGATGTGGAAATGATCGCCGGTTTCTTCACGAATGAATTCAACCAGGTCATTGGCGTGACGCATCTCGCCGCTGGCCATGCCCATGCCCGAGGGCAGGTCACCGCGAAGCGCAACGATACGCTTGATGCCGGCTGCCTTGTACTGGCTCAGCAGGCCGCGCAGGTCGTCCTTGCTATCGCCCACGCAAGACAAATGCGGCGCGGCAGGGACTTTGACTTCGCTTTCAAGCTGCAACACGGTGTTGAGGGTGCGATCACGGGTCGAACCGCCAGCGCCGTAGGTGCAGGAGAAGAAGTCGGGGTTGTAGGACGCCAGATGACGAGCAGTGGCGATCAGTTTTTCATGCCCAGCATCGGTCTTCGTCGGGAAGAACTCGAAACTGTAGCGACGGTCTTGGGACATGGTCATATCCTTGGAAGCACGTAAGCCGGACGCTTGCACATCCCAATGTGGGAGCGGGCTTGCTCGCGAAAGCGGTGGGTCAGACGACATTAATGTTGAATGTTAAACCGCCTTCGCGAGCAAGCCCGCTCCCACAAGGGAGAGCAGGCAGCAGGACCAATCAGTAGCGGTAAGCGTGCGGCTTGAACGGGCCTTCGACGGTCACGCCGATGTAGTCAGCCTGTTGCTTGGTCAGTTGAGTGACCACGCCACCGAAACCGCGGACCATTTCCAGGGCCACTTCTTCGTCGAGTTTCTTCGGCAGTACTTCAACGGTCAGACGCTCGGCTTTCTGGGCTGGCGACAGGTCGGCGTACTTCTGGCCGAACAGGAAGATCTGCGCCAGAACCTGGTTGGCGAACGAGCCGTCCATGATGCGGCTTGGGTGGCCAGTGGCGTTGCCCAGGTTAACCAGACGGCCTTCGGCCAGCAGGATCAGGTAGTCGTCGTTCTGAGCGTCGAAAGCGCCAGGACCGGTACGGTGAACCTTGTGAACCTGTGGCTTCACTTCTTCCCATGCCCAGTTCTTGCGCATGAAAGCGGTGTCGATTTCGTTATCGAAGTGACCGATGTTGCAGACCACAGCGCGCTTCTTCAGGGCTTTGAGCATGTTTGCGTCGCAAACATTGACGTTGCCGGTGGTGGTCACGATCAGGTCGATCTTGCCCAGCAGCGCTTTGTCGATGCTGGCTTCGGTACCGTTGTTGATACCGTCGATGAACGGCGAAACCAGTTCGAAACCGTCCATGCAGGCTTGCATGGCGCAGATCGGGTCGACTTCGGACACTTTGACGATCATGCCTTCCTGACGCAGGGACTGGGCCGAGCCCTTGCCCACATCACCGTAACCGATGACCAGCGCTTGCTTGCCGGACAGCAGGTGGTCGGTGCCGCGCTTGATCGCATCGTTCAGGCTGTGACGGCAGCCGTACTTGTTGTCGTTCTTGCTCTTGGTCACCGAGTCGTTGACGTTGATGGCCGGGATTTTCAGCTCGCCCTTGGCCAGCATGTCCAGCAGACGGTGAACGCCGGTGGTGGTTTCTTCAGTGACGCCGTGGACGCGGTCCAGGATCGCCGGGTATTTCTTGTGCAGCAGCTCGGTCAGGTCGCCGCCGTCGTCGAGGATCATGTTGGCATCCCAAGGCGCGCCATCTTTCAGGATGGTTTGCTCCAGGCACCACTCGTACTCTTCTTCAGTCTCGCCTTTCCAGGCGAAAACCGGGATACCGGCAGCAGCGATAGCGGCAGCGGCCTGGTCTTGAGTCGAGAAAATGTTGCAGGACGACCAACGCACTTCGGCACCCAGGGCAACCAGGGTTTCGATCAGCACGGCAGTCTGAATGGTCATGTGGATGCAGCCGAGAATCTTCGCGCCTTTGAGCGGCTGCTCGGCGGAGTACTTGCGGCGCAGACCCATCAGGGCTGGCATTTCGGATTCGGCGATGATGGTTTCGCGACGGCCCCAGGCAGCCAGGGACATGTCGGCAACTTTGTAATCGTTAAAATCTACAGGCGTGATAACAGCGCTCATGATGAGCCTCCATTCGTAATGTATGCGAATGGGCGCCGTTGTGCGTTTAGTGTCTGGCCGTGGCCAGTCAACGCCCCATCCGAGCCTGACAGGTCGAACCTGCTGCAGCGCCCCTCGGACAGGTGGCGGGAAAACGGTAGCAAGTGAACATTACCGTTTTGAAACGGGGGCGATTATAGCGGGCTATGCTGATCTTCCAAAGCGTTTCTGTTGGTCAATGTCCGAACGGTAATCGAGACCATAGTCGATGCTTGATAGAGCTCTAGTCCGGGCTCTGCCATGATGGCCGGCATCAATCGGCAAGACGGTCAGGAGTGAGTATGAATTTCCACACCCGCAAATGGGTAAAACCCGAAGACCTCAACCCCAACGGCACGCTGTTCGGCGGCAGCCTGTTGCGCTGGATCGACGAAGAAGCAGCGATCTATGCCATCGTCCAGTTGGGCAATCAGCGTGTGGTCACCAAATACATTTCCGAAATCAACTTCGTCAGTGCCTCGCGCCAGGGCGACATCATCGAACTGGGCATCACCGCCACCGAATTCGGTCGCACCTCGATCACGCTGACTTGCGAAGTGCGCAATAAGATCACCCGCAAGAGCATCCTGACGGTAGAGAAAATGGTTTTCGTGAACCTGGGCGAAGACGGCCTGCCCGCGCCGCACGGCCGGACCGAGATCAGGTACGTCAAAGACCAGTTCAAGGATGATGTGATCGGCGAGTGATTGCCGCTCTGTGGCGAGGGAGCTTGCTCCCGCTCGGCTGCGAAGCAGTCGTAAGCCGACAGTGAAGTCTGTCTGAAAGAACCCGATGGCAGATTTTAGGGCCGCTTCGCGCCCCGACGGGAGCAAGCTCCCTCGCCACAGGGTTTGCTTCGTTTCGCCGGGTAGTGAACAGCCCCGAACCCCACGTGTCGTAATTAAACGATCCACCACTGGTTCAGGAGTTTTATGGACACGCCCCAAGACGGCAAAACCCCGGACCTCTCGGCGCAAGAACAGCGCGAGGTCGACAAGAACCAGCCACCGCGCGCGGCGGTGCTGCACGAAATCATTCGCACCCAAGGTGATAAGGAACTCGAGCGTAGCGTTGCTGCGCTGTGGTGGTCGGCCCTGGCTGCGGGCTTGACCATGGGCTTGTCGCTGATGGGCATGGGGCTGCTCAACTCGCGGCTGCCGGACGGCGAAGGCTTCAAGGTGATCGCCAGTTTCGGTTACTGCGCAGGTTTTCTCGCAGTGATTCTCGCCCGCCAGCAACTCTTCACCGAGAACACCCTGACGGCCGTACTGCCGATCATGAGCAAGCCTACGCTGGGTAATTTCGGTCGGTTGCTTCGGCTGTGGTCGGTCGTGCTGGTGGGTAACCTCTGCGGCACTTTGCTGGTGGCGTATGTGATGCTGCACCTGCCGATTTTCGACACCAAGACCGATCTGGCCTTCCTCGACATCGGGCGCAAGGTCATGGAGAACGACGCGAGCAAAATGTTCGCTAAAGGCATCATCTCCGGCTGGATGATCGCCACCATGGTCTGGATGATCCCGTCCATGGAAAGCGCCAAGATGTGGATCATCATCCTCATCACCTATTTCATGGCGCTGGGAGATTTCACCCACATCGTAGTTGGATCGGTCGAGGTCTCGTATCTGGTGTTTGCCGGCGAGTTGCCCTGGAAGGATTTCTGGCTGGTGTTCGCAGGACCCACGCTGGTGGGGAACATCATCGGCGGCAGTTTTATCTTCGCACTGATCAGTCACGCGCAGATTCGCAGTGAAAGCGGACCGCCGAAGAAGAGCACGGATCAAACGCCGGAGCCACGCAAACCTAAAGAGGAGTGAAGTGAGGTGCACCGCGTAAGCTTCATCGCGAGCAGGCTCGCTCCCACCGGGAAATACGCTGTCCAAGTGGGAGCGAGCCTGCTCGCGATAGCGGTTTGCGCAACAATGCAGTCAATCAGCCAGACACATTGACCGTGACAGCACTGCGGCGCTGCAGGTAGATGAAGAAAAGCGCCGTCAGTACCGTCAACCCACTGACAAATGCGCCGGTCCACGGCAAGTCCGCCAGGTCCGCGCCACTGGCTACAACCAGCCCGCCAATCCACGCACCGGCTGCGTTGCCGAGATTGAATGCGCTTTGATTCAACGTCGACCCGAGGTTCGGCGCTTCATGAGCCTGATCGATGATCAGCAATTGCAGGATCGGGCACAGTGCAAACGCGAAGATGCCCCACAACACCAGCGTGATCGCCGCCGGGATCACTGAGTGACTGGTCTGACTGAAAGCGGCCAGCACGACAACCACAGCCAGTGCCATACCTACCAGAGAAGGCAACAAGCGACTGTCCGCCAACCGGCCGCCAAGCATGCTGCCCGCCGTCAGACCGACCCCGAACAACAGCAACATGATCGTCACGCCATGCGGGCTGACACCGGTGATGTCTTGCAGGATCGGCGCGATATAGGTGAACACGCTGAACAGACTGGTGGACGCCAGCACGCTCATGCCCAGCGCCAGCAGCACGTTGACCTTGCCCAGCACTTTGAACTCGCTGGCCAGGTTGGCCTTGTCCATGGGGATTTCCTTGGGCAGCCAGACCCACTGTGCGATGGCCGCAATCACACCAATCACCGACACGGCCCAAAACGTCGAGCGCCAGCCAGCGTATTGCCCCAGCGCGGTGCCCAATGGAACGCCCAGCACGTTGGCCAGTGTCAGGCCGGTGAACATCATGGCAATCGCCTGGGCTCGTTTGTTCGGTGCCACCAAACCGGCAGCGACCACCGAGCCGATGCCGAAGAACGCACCATGGCACAGCGCGGTGATCACCCGCGCGGCCATCAACGTGGCGTAGTTCGGCGCCAGGGCGCAGAGGATATTGCCGAGAATGAACATCAGCGTCATGCCCAGCAATGTGGCTTTGCGCGGCATGTTGGCGGTGCCGACCGCGAGGATCGGCGCACCGAACACCACGCCCAGGGCGTAACCGGTGATGAGCAGCCCCGCGTGAGGAATGCTCACGGCGAGGTCGCGGGCGACATCGGGCAGCAAGCCCATGATGACGAATTCGGTGGTGCCGATGCCGAAGGCGGCAACGGCCAGTGCAAGCAAGGCGAGTGGCATGCGCAAGGTCTCTGTCGGTAGTCTTGACGCTTTGATCAGGCATACGCAGGCCGACGACCGTTCTCGGTGAGAGCGGGCAGAGGCAGGAATTATTGGAATTAGTGTGTGCGCAACTGAGTGCGGCGTGGTCGCTTGCAGTATAAACAGCTGCGGACATATGGCGAATCAATTCTCTGCCCCCGCTCTTGTAGGCGCTGCCGAAGGCTGCGATCTTTTGATCCTGAAAATCAAAATCAAAAGATCGCAGCCTTCGGCAGCTCCTACGGGGTGGGTGGGGGGGAAATAAGGAGTGTGCCGTGCTTGCGACGGTTCTGGTGTTGGTGGCGGCGCTGTTGCACGCGGCGTGGAATACTCTGATCAAATTCAGCGCGGAGCGGCTGTTGGTGGTGGCCTGCATGGACAGCGTGGCGCTGCTGTTTGTCGCCCTGATGCTGCCCTTCGTGGCGCTGCCGCCACTGGAAATGTGGCCGTGGATTCTCGCGTCGGCGGCATTCGAGTTGCTCTATCGCTACCTGTTGATCCAGGCCTATCGGGTCGGCGATCTCGGTCTTGTCTATCCGTTGATGCGTGGCCTGTCACCGCTGGTGGTGCTGGCACTGACGCTGATCTTCGCCGGGGAAGTGCTGACGGCTCAGCAGATCTTCGGCATTTTGCTGATCCCGTTCGGCATGTTGTGCCTGCTCTGGCAGGGCGGTGGCGGGGTGCGTCTGCCGTGGTCAATGCTGCCGGTGGTGGCACTGATCGGGTTGTGCATCGGTTGCTACACCTTCATCGATGGCCAGGCCTTGCGACGCTGGTCCCATCCGCTGGACTACCTGGTTTGGGTCACATTGCTCAGTGCCTGGCCGTTCCCGTTGCTGGCGCTGGTGCGCAAGCGCCCGGCGTTCATGCTGTTCTGGCGCGAGCAGTGGCGGTTGGGCTTGGCGGTCGGGTTTTGCGTACTGTTCAGCTACGCTCTGGTGCTGTGGGCGATGCAGCTCGGCTCGATTGCTGAAGCCGCGGCGCTGCGCGAAATCAGTGTGATTCTGGTGGTGCTGTTTGGGATGCGCTATCTGAAAGAACCTTTCGGCAAGCCCCGGCTCTTAGCCTGTGGGCTGGTGCTGATCGGCATGTTGGTGATGAAGTTTTAGTCACCCCTGATGGAATTCGATTTTCTATAACTTGAAGAAGGGACTGCGTTATGACGGTTGCTCTGTGGTGCATTTTGATTGCGATCTGCTTGCCATATCTATGCACAGGCGTCGCCAAGTTCAGCGGCGGCAAGTTCGGGCTTAAACAGAATCACGACCCGCGGGCGTTTCTGGATTCGCTTGAAGGGGTGGCCAGGCGTGCGCATTCGGCGCAGTTGAACAGCTTCGAAGTGACACCGGCGTTTGCTGCAGCGGTAATCGTCGCGCACCTGGCCGGTAATGCCGATCTGGTGACGATCAATGTGCTGGCGGTGCTGTTTATCACCAGTCGGCTGCTCTACATCATTTGCTATCTGGCGGACTGGGCGATTCTGCGGTCGTTGGTGTGGGCCATTGGAATGGGGTTGATTGTCAGTTTCTTTGTGGTGTCGGTTTAAAGGCAAGACCAAAAGATCGCAGCCTTTGGCCGCTCCTACAGGGATCGATGTTCGTCCGCGATATTGCAGCGCACGCGGTCAATGTAGAAGCTGGCGAAACCTGCGATCTTTTGCTTTTAAAGTGTGTCTGCAACCTGCGGCACTTGCGGCAACGCCGCCCCCTTAGGCCAAAGCATCCAGATTTGCCCCTGTTGTTTCATGTCGCCGGCCAATTGCCCGGCCGCCTCCCCCGTGCCCCAGAACAGGTCCGCGCGGACCTCGCCGGCAATCGCGCCGCCAGTATCTTGCGCGGCCACCGGACGTACCAGTGCGCTGCCATCCGGGCGTGTGGTCGATAACCACAACAGGCTGCCGAGTGGAATCACCTTGCGGTCCACCGCCGCGCTATAACCTGCGGTCAGCGGGACATTCAGCGAGCCGCGCGGTCCTTCGTTGCTGTCGGGGTTGCGGGTAAAGAACACGTAGCTGGGGTTGCTGCCGAGCAGTTCGGGAATGCGCGCAGGATTCGCCTTGGCCCAGGTGCTGATAGCGCCCATGGTCACGTCTTCTTTCTTCAGCTCACCTTGGTCCACCAGCCAGCGACCGATGGGGCGATACGGGTGGCCGTTCTGATCGGCGTAACCGACGCGCAACTGACGACCGTCATCAAGCTGGATGCGACCCGAGCCCTGGATTTGCAGGAACTGCAGGTTCATCGGGTCGGTCAGCCAGGCAATCACCGGTGCCTTCACGCCTCTGGTTTCAATGGTTGCCGCATCGTCGTATGGCTTGAGCACGCGACCTTCGAGTCGTCCGCGCAGGCGTTTGCCTTTGAGTTCCGGATAGATACTGTCCAGAGAGACGATGATCATGTCCTCGGGTACACCGTACACCGGGATGTTGGCTTCCTCGGTCTGGGTCAGGCTGCCGGGGTACACCGGTTCGTAGTAACCGGTAATCAGACCGTTGGGGTTGTCATTGGCGGCACGCAGGCCATAGACGTCCAGGTTCTGTTTGAGGAAACCGCGGATGTCATTGGCGGTTGGCTGCACATTGGCGGAAGCCGCACAGGTGCCGCCCCAGACCGGATCGGCCTTGAGCCGGATGCAGGCGCTGCGCCACGAGCCGAAGCCGGCGACGAGGTCGTTGTCGGACACTGCCGGAAGCGCTTCCCAGGTGGCGCTGGAGTAGGTTGCCAGTGCGTGGGTTTTCGGTTTGCTGCTGTCGCCGCCGGTGCAACCTGCCAGCACGGCCACCATCGGAAGGGTCCAGGCCAGATTGTGACGCCATGCCTTGAAACGGCTGTTCATGGAGTAATTCCTTTGTCGGTTGCCTGAGTGCTCCATGCGCTCAAACAACCCGTATTGATAATAGGGCTATTGGTCTTTGCCGGTGACGCGAGGATACTGGCCGCCGTTTCCAGTGACCTGAAGCCACCATGATTCTTAAAAGACTTTCCGTTGTATTGCTGGCCTGTCTGACCTTGTCCGCCTGCGGTGGTGTCGACCCGAACTCGCCGCTGGGTCAGCGCAAGGCGATCTTCAAGCAGATGCTCAAGACCGGCGAAGACCTGGGCGGCATGTTGCGTGGGCGTATTCCGTTCGATGGCCCGAAATTCGTCGACGGCGCGGTGAAGCTTGACGCGTTGTCCCATGAGCCGTGGAAACATTTCCCGCAGGTGCGCGAAGAGGATCACACCAGCGCCAAGGACGATGTCTGGCAGAAGCAGGCACGTTTCCAGGAGCTGGCCCGCACCCTTGAAGGCGCCACCGGTGAGCTGGTGATTGTCAGCAAGGTTCAGCCCTACAAGGTCAGCAACCTGGGGCCGGCGGTGCAGAAAGTCGAAGATGCCTGCAGTGCCTGCCATAAAGAGTTTCGGGATCATTGATTTGCAGCGCTTTCCCGTGGCGAGGGGGCTTGCCCCCGTTCGACTGCGTAGCAGTCGCAATCCAGCCAATGCAATCTGACAGATTGATTGCGGTTGCCATTTTGGGGGTGCTTCGCAACCCAACGGGGGCAAGCCCCCTCGCCACAAAAGCCCCTTGTTCAAGCCGGACTACTTATCCAGCTCATCCAGTGCTTCCTGCAACTCCTTGCGTGATTGAGCCAGTTTGTCTTTGCGCTTGTTGATCTTCTCGGCGTCGCCTTTTTTCATCGCCTTCTCGAGGTCGGCCTGACGCGTGCTGACTTCGTGCTTGGCGTCGAGCACCTTGTTTTCCCGTTCCTTCTTCAAGGAAGCGTCGGTGCAATGGGCAGTGACTTCGTTCAGGGCGGTTTCCAGGCCAGCCTGTTGATCGGCGTTGCCGCGGGACTTGGCCTGTTCGATCTGGTTGATGATGCCTTGTTTTTTGGCGGCGCAGCCGGTCAGGCCCGGGGCATCTTCGTCGGCCATCAATGGAGCGGCCATCACGCTGCACAGGGTCAACACGGCAAGCGGTGAAAGAAGTTTCATAAAAGCTCCAGGTGAAAAATTCGATATAGCGATGGGCTGTTTGAGCGCATCGGCACCTTTGGGTTCCCGGCTCTCAGGCAGGGCTGGCGTCTAGAAACCGTCAATCCCGGCAACACGTAATGTCTCACTCAAGGCCAGGACCTGCGGGTCGCGGAAAAATGCGCTCAATTGCGCTGCGCGCCCCGGGCCGATGCCGGCTTCGGCCTGCCATTGTTCGGTGTTTCGTTGTGCCAGCGCCTGCCATGAGTCGGCGAGGCGTGCCTGGCCAGTCGGCGGCAAACCCAGGGCTTTGAGCCAGCGAGCGAATGGGCGTTGCCGGGCGCTGTTGAAACTGTCCAAAAGGCGAGCACTGCTGCGCTCACCGAAGCCGTCAATCTTAGCAAGCTCTTGCTCATCAAGGGTCAACCAATCGACCAAGCTGTCGAGGCGTTCGGCCTTGAGGAGTTTCTCCCAGGTGCCCGGCCCGACATGAGGCAAGGCCAGCCCCTGTTTGCCACTGAGCCAGCTCAGACGTGCAAGGAATTGGCTTTCGCATCCGGGTGTGGGCTGCCAGCAGCTTAAAGAATGAAAATCTGCCGCAAGCGGTACGTTCAATTCCGGGCGTTCGGTGCTGTGCAGGACGACACCATCGAGCCTGGGGATGGTCAGCCCCGCCAGGCTGATGGCGACCTGATCGCCCGGGCGAATATCCAGCGCTTCCCAGCGTTGCAGAGAACTGACACTGACGCGCCTGATCTGCCGGTCATCGAGCATCACCGGTTTCAGATCCAGCACCGGTGTGATCCGGCCGGTTCGTCCAATCTTGAAGTGGACCTTGCGCACCTCGGCCAGCGCCTGGGCAAAGGGGTATTTCCAGGCGACGCTCCAGTAAGGCGTTTTCGCCTGCCAGCGCTCGGCCGGTGGGCGCTGGTCCTGGCGCAGTACGACCCCATCGCTGGCAAAGGGCAGGGGCGAGCGATACCAGTGCTCGCGCCAGCGTTCGGCATCGGCAAATGCCTCGATCGGCTGACTGTAGGGTGCCGTACTCGGGAACCCCAACTTGTCCAGAGCTGCCACCCGGTCGGGCAGGTTTTTCGGGCCTTGCGGCCAGTCCCAGACAAACAAACCGATACCGGCGGCCTGCTCGGAGCTCAGCGCCTTGCGTGCCATCAACCCGGCCACCGTGGCGCGGGCATTGAGGCTGCCGGCCTCGGCTTGTACGTGTTCGGTCAGGCGCCAATAGAGTTCGCCTTGCAGCAGCAAGTCCAGCGACTGCGAAAGTTTTTGAGGGATGGCGGCGATCTGGCGTGCCGAGGCAGTCCAGTCCTGGCCGTTTACCCCGTCCCCCCGACTGATCGCCCGGTGCAACCAGCCATTGCGATAAATCAACGTCACCGCCACACCGTCAACCTTGGGCTGAATCCACACCTCGCCCCGATCCTTCAGCCAGGCTTCGACGGCGCGCCCATCGCGCAGTTTTTCCAGGCCGGTGTGGGCGATGGGGTGAGCAACCGTGCCGCCGGCCGTACGCAATGGTTGGGTGGCGGGGCCTGAATCAAAACACTCGCGCCATTCGGTCAGTCGCGCACGGGACTGATCATAGAGTTCATCGGCGATCAGCGACTGGCCTTCACGATGGTAGCTGTCGTCCCAACGATCGATTTGCAGTTGCAGGGTGGTGATTTCTTCCTGCGCGCGGGCCGGTGGCCAGTCGGGGCATTCGGCGGCATTGGCGGTCTGGCTGGCGAAGGTCAGCAGGAAAGCGAAAAACAGGCGCAGGTTGGGCAGCATCGAGAGCGTCCTTGCTCGTTGGGATGCTTGAAGGCTAGATCAGTACTGATAGGCGCGAAGGGTGGTTTTTTTGCTGAGTGTTTCTGGCATGAGACAGAGGTGACTGGGCTGGCCTCTTCGCGAGCAAGCCCGCTCCCACATGGGATCTCCTGTGTACACAGATGCGGTGAACGACCGAGTTCAAATGTGGGAGCGGGCTTGCTCGCGAAGGCGGCGACACGGTCTCAAGCAGCAAGGCAATAAAAAGCCCCGCACGGCGAACCGTGCGGGGCTTTGGGTACCGCAGGAAAAGTCTTACAGGCCGGCAGCGACACGCAGGTCGTCGGCGCGGTCGGTTTTTTCCCAAGTGAAAGTGGTGAACGTATCGTCGCCCACAGTCTTGGTAGCCGGAGTGCGACCGAAGTGGCCGTACGCAGCGGTTTCCTGGTACATCGGGTGCAGCAGGTCAAGCATGGTGGTGATCGCGTATGGACGCAGGTCGAACACTTCGCGAACCAGTTTGACGATCTTGTCGTCGCTGATTTTACCGGTGCCGAAGGTGTTCAACGAAATCGACGTAGGCTGGGCAACACCGATCGCGTAGGAAACCTGAATCTCGCAACGCTCGGCCAGGCCGGCCGCGACGATGTTCTTGGCCACGTAACGACCAGCGTAGGCCGCCGAACGGTCTACTTTCGATGGATCCTTGCCGGAGAACGCGCCGCCGCCGTGACGGGCCATGCCGCCGTAGCTGTCGACGATGATCTTGCGACCGGTCAGGCCGCAGTCGCCCACCGGGCCACCGATGATGAATTGGCCGGTCGGGTTGATGTGGAACTGGGTGTCTTTGGACAGCAGCTCGGCAGGCAGTACGTGCTTGACGATCAGTTCCATCACGCCTTCGCGCAGGTCTTTGTACGATACGTCAGGGTTGTGCTGGGTCGACAACACAACGGCGTCGATACCGACAACCTTGCCGCCTTCGTAACGGCAAGTGACTTGCGACTTGGCGTCCGGGCGCAGCCAAGGCAGCAGGCCGGATTTACGGGCTTCAGCCTGGCGTTGAACCAGTTGGTGCGAGAAGGTGATCGGTGCTGGCATCAGCACGTCGGTTTCGTTGCTGGCGTAGCCGAACATCAGGCCCTGGTCGCCGGCGCCCTGGTCTTCAGGTTTGGCGCGGTCAACGCCCTGGTTGATGTCAGGGGACTGCTTGCCGATGATGTTCATCACGCCGCAGGTCGCACCGTCGAAGCCGACATTGGAGCTGTTGTAGCCGATGTCGAGAATCACGTTACGGACGATGTCTTCCAGATCGACCCAGGCCGACGTGGTGACTTCACCTGCGATGATTGCCACGCCGGTTTTCACCAGAGTCTCGCACGCTACACGGGCGAATTTGTCTTCAGCAATGATGGCGTCCAGCACCGCATCGGAAATCTGGTCGGCGATTTTGTCCGGATGCCCTTCAGACACGGACTCGGAGGTGAAGAGGGAGTATTCGCTCATCTCGATTTTTTCCTGAATTTACCGATGGTGAGTGTCGCCAGTCGGTCGCTGAAAATGGCGGACCTGAATCTGGAAACCATTACGTAAGCCTACATAGAGGCTTTCCCCGGGAGCGAGTCCCGCAGCGGTGGCCCAACGGGCCAGATCGTCCTGTTCAAACCCCAACCACAGATCACCGCAGGCCTCCCTGGCCCAACTCTGGTTGTGGCTACATAAATCTGTCACGAGCAGGCTGCCGCCCGGTTGCAGCAAGTCGGCCATGCGCTTGAGTGCTTCGGCCGGCGCGGCGAAATGGTGCAGTACCATGTTCAGTACAACGCAATCAGCCTTGAGGCTTACACCGTTCAATGCATCGGCCAATTGCAGTCTGACGTTAGCCAGCATTTCACGTTCGCAGACCTGACGGGCCAGATCGAGCATCGCCGGGCTGTTGTCCAGCGCTGTGACTTGAGCGAAACGACGCGCCAGTTCCGGCAGAAAACCGCCATCGCCAGGGCCGACTTCGATCGCCGTGGCGCCAGGACCGAAACTCAGCTTGTCGAGCAGTGCCACCACGCTGTCGCGGTACTGTGGCAGGCCGGCAATCAGGTCTTGCTGGGCGCGAAACTTCTCCGCGACCCGTGAGAAAAAGTCCTGGCTGGCCGCCGCTCGCTGCCCGTGGACCTGACCGATCCGCGACTGAACGTCAGTCGGCAGGGTCAGGTTGTCCACTTCTTCCAGCAGCGCGGCATGCAGCTTGCCGCCCAGCAGATCGGTGTGGGGCAGGGCGCGACGGTAGAAAATCGCATTGCCTTCACGACGGGTCGCCACCAGGTCGGCCTGGGCCAAAACCTTGAGGTGATGACTCATGCCAGACTGGCCAATGCCGAAGATCTGCGCCAGTTCCAGTACACCGAACGAATCGTTGGCCAGCGCGCGCAATACATTCAGCCGCAGAGGATCGCCGCCGGCCTTGCACAGGGCCGCCAGTTCATCGCAATCGTCATGTCGAATGGAAGGCACGCGTAAATTCATAAGGCCAGCAGTCTAGTGACGGTCAGAAATCATCGCAAGAGCAATATCAAAAAGTTTTGATATTGCTCGATAGATGGCACTTTTCAGCGTTAGGTTTAGTCAGCAAGCGAACAGCGGAAAGGTTTCATCAGTCGAATACGCTGTTATCCATTGGAAAAACGCCTTCGGATGACTATCTGTCATTGCCCCGAAGGCGGTCGGTGAGGGAAAATGCTCGCCTTTTTTCCGTTTCGTTTTATTAACTCTCGATTCAATATCCGCAGGAGAACAGCGATGCCCAGCCGTCGTGAGCGTGCCAACGCCATTCGTGCCCTCAGCATGGATGCCGTGCAAAAAGCCAACAGCGGCCATCCCGGTGCCCCTATGGGTATGGCGGATATCGCCGAAGTACTATGGCGTGACTACCTGAAGCACAACCCGAGCAATCCATCGTTCGCCGACCGTGACCGCTTCGTGCTGTCCAACGGTCACGGTTCGATGTTGATCTACTCGCTGCTGCACCTCACCGGCTATGACCTGTCGATCGATGACCTGAAAAACTTCCGCCAGCTGCACAGCCGCACTCCGGGTCACCCGGAATACGGCTACACCCCGGGCGTCGAAACCACTACCGGTCCACTGGGGCAAGGCCTGGCCAACGCCGTGGGTTTCGCGTTGGCGGAAAAAGTCCTGGCGGCGCAGTTCAACCGTCCCGGCCATAACGTCGTTGATCACCACACCTACGTGTTCCTGGGTGATGGCTGCATGATGGAAGGCATTTCCCACGAAGTCAGCTCCCTGGCCGGTACCTTGGGCCTGGGCAAACTGATCGCCTTCTACGATGACAACGGCATTTCCATCGACGGCGAAGTCGAAGGCTGGTTCACCGACGACACGCCGAAGCGTTTCGAGGCCTACAACTGGCAGGTGATCCGCAACGTCGACGGTCACGACCCGGAAGAAATCAAGATCGCCATCGATACTGCCCGCAAAAGCGAGCAGCCGACGCTGATCTGCTGCAAGACCACCATCGGTTTCGGTTCGCCGAACAAGCAGGGCAAGGAAGACTGCCACGGTGCCCCGTTGGGTGACGCGGAAATCGCTCTGACCCGTGAAGCACTGAAGTGGAACCACGGCCCGTTCGAAATCCCGGCCAATATTTATGCCGAGTGGGACGCCAAGGAATCCGGTCGCGCTGCCGAAGCCGAGTGGGATCAGCGTTTCGCTGCTTACTCCGCGGCCTTCCCGGAGCTGGCCAACGAGCTGGTTCGTCGTCTGAGCGGTGACCTGCCGGAAGACTTCGCGGAAAAAGCGGCTGCTTACATCGCTGAAGTCGCAGCCAAGGGCGAAACCATTGCCAGCCGTAAAGCCAGCCAGAATGCCCTGAACGCGTTCGGCCCGCTGTTGCCGGAACTGCTGGGCGGTTCGGCTGACCTGGCCGGTTCCAACCTGACCCTGTGGAAAGGTTGCAAAGGCGTCACCGCCGAAGACGCCAGCGGCAACTACATGTACTACGGTGTTCGCGAGTTCGGCATGAGCGCGATCATGAACGGCGTGGCCCTGCACGGCGGTTTGGTGCCTTACGGCGCGACCTTCCTGATGTTCATGGAATACGCCCGCAACGCAGTGCGCATGTCGGCGCTGATGAAGAAACGCATCATCTATGTATTCACCCACGACTCCATCGGTCTGGGCGAAGACGGCCCGACGCACCAGCCGATCGAGCAACTGGCCAGCCTGCGCTGCACGCCGAACCTCGACACCTGGCGTCCAGCCGATGCCGTTGAATCGGCAGTGGCCTGGAAATGCGCGCTGGAGCGTGACGATGGCCCGTCGGCACTGATCTTCTCCCGTCAGAACCTGCAGCACCAAACCCGTGATGCCGTGCAGATCGAGTGCATCAATCGCGGCGGTTACGTGTTGAAGGACTGCACGGGCGAGCCTGAGCTGATCCTGATCGCCACCGGTTCGGAAGTCGGCCTGGCCGTTCAAGCCTTCGACAAACTGACCGAGCAAGGTCGCAAGGTGCGTGTTGTTTCGATGCCATGCACCAGCGTCTTCGAAGCCCAGGACGCCGGCTACAAGCAAGCGGTTCTGCCATTGCAGGTCAGCGCGCGTATCGCCATCGAGGCCGCCCATGCGGACTACTGGTACAAGTACGTGGGCCTGGAAGGGCGTGTGATCGGCATGACCACCTACGGCGAGTCGGCGCCTGCACCTGCCTTGTTCGAAGAGTTCGGCTTCACCCTGGAAAACATCCTGGGTCAGGCTGAAGAGCTGCTGGAAGACTAAGTTCAGGTGATGTATTGCCTGTTCTGACGCTATCGCGGGCAAGCCCGCTCCCACAGGGATTTACACCGTCCATGTGGGAGCGGGCTTGCCCGCGATGGCAATAGAACATTCAACGCAACACTGACGGATTCACCACGGTAATCGAGAACCCCATGCCTCAACCGCGTCCTTACAAAGTTGCACTCAACGGCTACGGCCGGATTGGTCGTTGCGTCTTGCGTGCGTTGTTTGAGCGAGGCTCGACGGCAGGGTTCGAAATTGTCGCGATCAACGATTTGGCCGACATGGCCAGCATCGAATACCTGACACGCTTCGATTCCACACACGGGCGGTTTCCCGGTGAGGTGAGGGTCGAGGGCGATTGTCTGCATATTAAAGGCGACTGCGTGAAGGTCCTGCGCAGTGCCACCCCCGAAGGCATCGATTGGGCGTCACTGGGCGTCGATCTGGTGCTGGAGTGCTCCGGCGCTTATCACACGCGTGCCGATGGCCAGCGGTTTCTCGACGCCGGTGCGCCGCGGGTGCTGTTCTCCCAGCCGATGGCCAGCGAGGCAGATGTCGACGCCACCATCGTCTACGGTGTGAACCAGGATTGCCTGACCGGCGACGAGTTGCTGGTGTCCAACGCGTCCTGCACCACCAACTGCGGCGTGCCGCTGTTGCGCCTGCTGGATCAGGCCATTGGTCTGGAATACGTGTCGATCACCACCATCCACTCGGCAATGAACGATCAACCGGTCATCGACGCCTATCACCACGAAGACCTGCGCCGCACCCGGTCAGCGTTCCAGTCGGTGATTCCGGTGTCCACTGGTCTGGCGCGAGGCATTGAACGCCTGCTGCCGGAACTTGCCGGGCGAATTCAGGCCAAAGCCGTGCGGGTGCCGACGGTTAACGTGTCCTGTCTCGACATTACGATGCAGACCGTAAGCGATACCGACGCCACCGAGGTCAACCGGATTCTGCGCGAGGCCGCCACCCATGGCCCGCTCAAGGGCCTTCTGGCCTACACCGAGTTGCCTCACGCCAGTTGTGATTTCAATCATGACCCACATTCGGCCATCGTCGATGCCAGTCAGACCCGCGTTTCCGGCCCTCGGCTGGTGAACATCCTGGCCTGGTTCGACAACGAATGGGGTTTTGCCAATCGAATGCTGGACGTTGCAGAACACTATTTGCAAACAGCTGCACCACAACCAAAACCTGCTCTCTAAAACAGCTATCCAGGAAATGCGACCCATGACCGTGTTGAAGATGACCGACCTCGATCTGCAAGGTAAGCGCGTACTGATCCGCGAAGACCTCAACGTCCCAGTCAAGGACGGTGTTGTCACCAGCGATGCGCGAATCCTGGCTTCGCTGCCGACCATCAAGCTGGCCCTGGAAAAAGGCGCGGCCGTGATGGTCTGCTCGCACCTTGGCCGTCCGACCGAAGGCGAGTTCTCGGCCGAAAACAGCCTCAAGCCAGTCGCTGACTACCTGAGCAAAGCCCTGGGCCGCGAAGTGCCGCTGGTGTCCGATTACCTGGGCGGCGTCGACGTGAAAGCCGGCGACATCGTGCTGTTCGAAAACGTGCGCTTCAACAAGGGCGAGAAAAAGAACGCTGACGAACTGGCCAAGCAATACGCCGCCCTGTGCGACGTGTTCGTGATGGACGCTTTCGGCACCGCTCACCGCGCCGAGGGTTCGACCCACGGCGTGGCCAAGTTCGCCAAAGTCGCCGCTGCTGGCCCGCTGCTGGCCGCCGAACTGGACGCGCTGGGCAAGGCCTTGGGCGCCCCGGCGCAGCCAATGGCCGCTATCGTTGCCGGCTCCAAGGTGTCGACCAAACTCGACGTGCTCAACAGCCTGAGCCAGATCTGCAACCAGCTGATCGTCGGCGGCGGCATCGCCAACACCTTCCTGGCCGCTGCCGGTCACCCGGTCGGCAAATCCCTGTACGAGCCGGACCTGCTGGACACCGCCCGTGAAATCGCTGCCAAAGTCAGCGTTCCGCTGCCGGTGGACGTGGTGGTTGCCAAGGAATTCGCTGAAAGCGCTACCGCGACCGTCAAGCTGATTGCCGACGTGGCCGCAGACGACATGATCCTGGACATCGGCCCGCAGACCGCGGCGAATTTCGCCGAGCTGTTGAAGTCGTCCAAGACCATCCTGTGGAACGGCCCGGTGGGCGTGTTCGAGTTCGACCAGTTCGGTAACGGCACCAAAGTGCTGGCCCAGGCCATCGCGGAAAGCTCGGCGTTCTCCATCGCTGGCGGCGGCGACACCCTGGCAGCCATCGATAAATATGGCGTTGCCGAGCAGATCTCCTACATTTCTACCGGCGGCGGCGCGTTCCTCGAATTCGTCGAAGGCAAAGTGCTGCCGGCCGTCGAAGTCCTGGAAAGCCGGGCCAAGGCCTGAGGCCGCGCATTTGACCAGGCAAAGGAGTGTTCACATGGTCAGGACCTTAATGCTGTTGATTGCCGCGGGTATGCTGGCGGCTTGCGGGAGTAACCCGAAAGCCACGCCGGAACCCGCGCCGCAAACACACGAAAAAGGCTGCTACCAGGCGGATTGGCAAGCGGAAACCAACCCGGTGATCAACAAGCGTTCCGGGCCCGATGGCCTGGACAAATACGAGACACAGGTCCCGGCCAAGGAACATGGTTGCCCTTGAGGGGTCAGACTCTTTACTCAAGGCGGGCGGCGTGTGCCGTCAGTCGAGGAACACGGATGAAAGGCTTTATCGCCGTTGCGGCACTGGCATTGCTGGCAGGTTGCGCCAATTTGAACCTGTTCAACGCTGCCGAGCCAGCGGACAGCTGGACCACCTGGACCTGCGACAGCCAGGCCAAAGTGCTCTGGCGCTACACTGACATCAACCGCAAGGAAGTCGATGTTCGCCTGGGCGGTGCCGATCAGGTTTACCGTTTGAAGCTAGAGCCGGGCGCCGAAGGTTCGCTGTACAGCAACGACATGCTGGCGTTTCACGTAAAAGGTGAGGAAGGCCTGGTGTATTGGGTCGCCACCAACGATTTGATCGGCCGCGGTTGTAAAGCCGAGTAACACGATTGATTTGATTCACAGCGATCCAAATGTGGGAGCGGGCTTTTGTGGCGAGGGGGCTTGCCCCCGTTGGAGTGCGAAGCGCTCCCGAAGCCAGCGGGCGCGATGCTTCAATTAGACCGCGTCGTCCGATTTGCGACTGCTGCGCAGCCGAACGGGGGCAAGCCCCCTCGCCACAAGGTTTCAGCGACACAGGTTTTTTGTTGTACCGAATTCGCAGCCCGGGCCAACCCCCGATCTGCAATAACTTGAATAGCCGCCGCCGCTACGGCAGGCTGGCACGATTAACGACCCTCAACCGGGAGAGACACACACAATGGCACTTATCAGCATGCGCCAGATGCTGGACCACGCAGCCGAGTTCGGCTACGGCGTTCCAGCCTTCAACGTCAACAACCTTGAGCAGATGCGCGCCATTATGGAAGCCGCTGACAAGACTGACTCCCCGGTGATCGTCCAGGCTTCGGCCGGTGCCCGCAAATACGCAGGCGCCCCGTTCCTGCGTCACCTGATCCTGGCAGCCATCGAAGAATTCCCGCACATCCCGGTGTGCATGCACCAGGACCACGGCACCAGCCCTGACGTCTGCCAGCGCTCCATCCAGCTGGGCTTCAGCTCGGTGATGATGGACGGCTCCCTGGGCGAAGACGGCAAGACCCCGACCGACTACGACTACAACGTCCGTGTCACCCAACAAACCGTAGCCATGGCTCACGCCTGCGGCGTTTCGGTAGAAGGCGAGCTGGGCTGCCTGGGTTCGCTGGAAACCGGCATGGCCGGTGAAGAAGACGGCATCGGCGCCGAAGGCGTTCTGGATCACAGCCAAATGCTGACCGACCCGGAAGAAGCCGCGGACTTCGTCAAACGCACCCAGGTCGATGCCCTGGCCATCGCCATCGGCACCAGCCACGGCGCCTACAAATTCACCAAGCCACCTACCGGCGACGTGCTGGCCATCGACCGCATCAAAGAAATCCACAAACGCATCCCGAACACCCACCTGGTCATGCACGGTTCGTCTTCGGTTCCGCAAGAGTGGCTGGCGATCATCAACCAGTACGGCGGCGACATCAAAGAAACCTACGGCGTACCGGTTGAAGAAATCGTCGAAGGCATCAAGCACGGCGTGCGCAAGGTCAACATCGACACCGACCTGCGCCTGGCCTCCACCGGTGCGATGCGTCGCCTGATGGCTACCAACCCAAGCGAGTTCGACCCGCGTAAGTTCTTCGGCGCTACCGTGACTGCAATGCGTGATGTGTGTATCGCACGTTATGAGCAGTTTGGTACGGCGGGTAATGCTTCGAAGATCAAGCCGATCTCGTTGGAAGCGATGTATCAGCGGTATTTGAAGGGTGAGTTGAACGCTAAGGTTAACTGAGCCTTAGCGTTAAACCGCTGATTCAAGAAACCCGCCGAGAGGCGGGTTTTTTTGTGGGTGATTATTCTTTCAACCATCAAGCGCAGGAATTGAAATCCTTGACTTGAGACCGGCTAATGGGTGTCCCCTTATTGATGCTTATTGGTTCGGCGAAAATAAACCGGTTTCGGGAAACCATTTGCGGATTTCCGCTTCGGTCAAAATATAGAGCTTCGCTATAATATTTATTCAAATAAGTTATAAAAAACTGTCATTTGTTGCAGGTGACTTAATTGCTTGCGCCTATAACATTGTTGTTGTCCGAGCATTTTGTTCGGTTTACATCGAGGTTGTGATTATGTCCAAAGGAAAACAAAATCCAGCTTTACAGCGTGCCTATCTTTCGGAAAATACTCCGAAAGGCAATTACTACAGCGTTTTGATTAGCTTTGCTGATTATGATACCGGTCACATTGAAGGTAAGTGGGGAAAAAATCAGGCCCCCACTTCTCCTTTAGGTGCTTCAGGTTATCACCGGCTTGATGCCAGCGATGAGTCGTGTGTTAGATTAACGTTTGACGAAAATGAAAGTTGTATTTTGTTATCCATAAATCAGGAATACAAGAGGCTGTCTGGCGAACTCTACAATAAGCAGGATGGCTCTAAAGCTCATGTGGTTTTCAATCAGTCTTAGGCTGGGTATAAAAATAGCCCGTTAATTGGATCGGAATAGATGTTAACTAAATTGAATTGAGGTGTGAGCTATGAAAGAAGTTCCTAGTCTTCAGGCTACTTATTTCAGTGAGCCTGTCAATGGTACTTACTATACGCTTGGAATAAGATCAGTTGATCATGATGGTGGTAAAATTATCGGGCGTTGGGGGAAGGGGCAATTTATGGGGCACAGTTTATATTCTGGTTGGCTGCATTGGAATGGCCAAGCAAGTACGATCTATCTTGATATGGTATTCGACGTATGCAATTTGCAGTCGGATGATAGGAGCTTTAATAGATTGTACGGGACGATTAAGGGTGTTGTTGACGCTGAAAGCCATCCTATTGTGTTCAATAAGTCTAAAGACGAAATTGTTGAAGGATAATTGGTTTGCGTAGAATTCGACCGACGTAGATTTTTCGGCGCGACCGCGATGCGTGATGTATGTAACGCTTGTTATGAAGCGTTCGGTGCTGCTGGTAATGCTTCGAGGATCAAGCCGATCTCTCTGCAAGCGATGTTCCAGAATTATCTGAAAGGTGAGTTGAACGCCAAGGTTAACTGAGGCTGAGCATTAGTTCGCTGATTCAAGAAACCCGCCGCGAGGCGGGTTTCTTGTAGGTGATCACTCCTTGAAAAGCGGAAAAGAAAAGGGGACAGATTCATTTAATCGTCCCTTATTCAGTGAGTTGAGCGCTAAGGTTAATTAAGCCTGAGCGTTAAACTGCGTTGATAAAAAACCCGCCGAGAGGCGGGTTTTTTATTGGAAGCAAGTTTGCTCGCCTTGGTCCAACCGAGCCGCGATTACTCCTTCAATTCGACGTGGTCCAACGCCTGGTTCACCGCCAGTTCGCCGAGCATGACCACTTGAGCGATGCCCAGCAGGGTCTTGCGATGGGAGGTCTCCAGCAGCGCCGCGAAATTGTTGAGCATGGTGGTGGCCGAGCCCAGTGTTTCGCTGGCGTTGGCCAGCAGGGATTCGGTGTTGTACTTCGGATTGGCCAAGTACATGGGCTCGGGTTCGTTGGTGGTGGCCATGATGTTGGCGGCCGGGTTGAGGTAATGGTCGAGGGCGCGTTCGGCGGCTTCGTGGAATTTTTTTGAGTCGAGGGATTCGTAGGGTGATGCCGGGTCGGTGACCGGCGGATGCGGCGTTGATTTTGTCATTTGCTCGAAACCTGATTGGAGTGCCCCCTCTCTGGCTACTAATCAAAGTGGAGGCAACTGTACGCAGGTTAGTAGACCGGGGTTTCGAGCAAGCCGGCGCACCCGAAGGTGCCCTGCGCACAGTTACCATCAAGCGCAGGAATCGAAATCCCTGACTGACAGATGCTTATGCACCAAGCTCGAAACCACGGGCTACTAAACCCGATCACTGGAAATCAGTGACGCGAATCAAGTTACCGGTGGGCTTCAAGGCGCACAAGCCGGCGGATTCTGGCGTACCTGTAGGCGGTGACGCAAGCCGTTGTAGGCTTCATGAAGTAACGCTGAGTGTCTTTAAACGTGGGCGTTTAAATGGGGCCAGATGCCGCTCAGTGAAGTGATGGAGTTGGACATAAAGAACCTGTGGCGAGGGAGCTTGCTCCCGTTGGGGCGCGAAGCGGCCCCCCAAAAAGAGGGACTGCTGCGCAGCCCGACGGGAGCAAGCTCCCTCGCCACAATGGGTGGATTCCTGCGAGGTTTTCGGAGCTGAAGATCAAAAGATCGCAGCCTTCGGCAGCTCCTACGGGGGGGAATTATTCTGGGGGCTTGTCGGAACGCCGCACCGTCCCGAGCGGCGGCGTAGCCGTCGTAAACCGGCCGGCGCGGCGTATCGCACAGGTTTGGGGGCTGCTTCGCAACCCAACGGGGGCGAGCCCCCTCGCCACAAAGCTGCGATCTTTTAGGGATTAGGTGTCGTGATCGATATCCAGCTTGCTGAACGTCACTTCCCCGCCTTCGCTGGTGTATCCGGTGTTGTCCTGCACGTAGACGCCGGCCTTGAAGTACAGCGGTTTATCACGCCACATCGCGCTGATGTCGGTGTCCCACTGGTAGCCCGCCGCACTGATGCCCAATGCACCGCCGGGGCTGAGGTGGATGAGGTAGGAAAACTCCCGATCAAGTTTTATGCCGGTGGCGATGGTGATGACCCGGGCGGTGTCGTCGTCGGGGTGCATGCGGACTTTGGCGACGATGTTTCCGGTCTCGCTGGAGTCCTTGTATTGATATTCGAGCTTCACCATGGGCTTTTGGCTTTTGTAGGCATGGATCTGACCAATGACGATCTTGCCCGTGCTGGGTACCTTGCTGACCGTAAGGGTCGCACGCAGAAAGTTGTCTGCGGCGGGGTAGTACCAGTTTTTCAGCGTGCCATTGCTGTAGGTTTCGCGCAGTTCGGTGCGAGGGTATATCGCGTTTTCAGTGCGGGTGCCGGTTACCGGGGCCCAGAAAAACAAGGTGCCGGTGTCGGAGTGGAAGTACTGATCCTTGAAGCCGTCCACCAGTTTGGTTGTTTCAACGGTGTACGGCGGACTGCCGACAGGAACGCTGAGGTTCCAGGTTGCGAGATCGATCATATTCAAGCTTCCACTTTGTTCTGTACGCACGTGCCAGAAGCTCTAGCCCGCGCCTTCGGGCAGTCTTTATAAGCGTAGAACGGTTGTTTGTTAATGCCCGTTTGGCAGATGGTTGACGTCAACATCCTGTCGAAATGCCATCTTTCCCGGTTTACGGGGGCTGTAGGACTGACCGTTAGTCGGCTATGTGAAACTTACTGAAGTGACGGCACTCCGGTAGCTTCTGCTTTTGCGGATCCGGGTCTAGAGTGAAGTCGCATTATGTGTCCGGTTTTCACAAGAGGCCGGCCTGAGGTCACGAACAAGAGATGCAGCATGGAATGCGCACAACCTATGCCAGCTGAAGGCAGCTCAATCCTTTTAATTGTTGATGATTACCCCGAAAACCTGATCAGCATGCGCGCGCTGTTACAGCGCCAGGACTGGCAGGTATTCACCGCGGCTTCCGGGTTTGAAGCGCTCAGCCTGTTACTCGAACACGATGTCGACCTGGTACTGCTGGATGTGCAGATGCCGGGTATGGACGGTTTCGAAGTGGCGCGCCTGATGCGTGGCAGCCAGCGAACCCGACTCACGCCGATTATTTTCCTTACCGCCAACGAACAATCCCAGGACGCCGTGATCAAGGGCTACGCCAGTGGCGCGGTGGATTACCTGTTCAAACCGTTCGACCCGCAAATTCTCAAACCCAAAGTCCAGGCCCTGCTCGAGCATCAGCGTAATCGCCGTGCCTTGCAGCAGTTGAGCCATGACCTGGAAGTCGCTCGTGCCTTCAATGCCTCGGTGCTGGATAACGCCGCCGAAGGCATTCTGGTGGTGGGCGAGGACGGACTGATTCGTTTTGCCAACCCGGCGATGTCTCGCCTGCTCAATGCCACGGTGCACGAACTGCAAGGCAAAGAGTTTCTGGATTTCCTGCAAAAACCGCACATCCCGATCTGGGCCGACTCCGAATTGTTTGCCGGCTACAAGCGCGGTGAAACCCTGCGTTTGCACGATGCGTTGCTGCGTACCGCGCCCGGTCAGCAAGTGCCGGTGGCGTTGTCCTGCGCGCCTTTGCCCACCGAACAACGTGCCATGGTGGTGACGGTGCTGGACATGTCGGTGGTGCACCATCTGCATCAGCAGCTGGAGTTTCAGGCGGTGACCGATCCACTGACCGGGCTGCTCAATCGCCGGGGTTTCTATCAAACCGTTGAAAACCTGCTGCTGCGCGGCGAACGCTCCGATAGCACGTGGGTGCTGTTGTACCTGGACCTCGACGGCTTCAAGCGGGTCAATGATTCCCTTGGTCACGATGCTGGGGACCGGGTGTTGCGTTGGGTGTCCGAGCAACTGAAGGCGTGTCTGCGGCCCTTCGATATTCTGGCGCGGATGGGTGGTGATGAGTTCACCGCGCTGCTGGATCTTGAGCTCCCCGAGCATGCGGCAAAGATTGCCGAGAAGCTCATCGAGCGGGTGTCGATCTGTCAGCAAATCGAAGGCATGGACATTGCCTTGGGCGCCAGTATCGGCATTGCCACTTACCCCGATTGTGGGGCCAATCTCGATGGGTTAATGCGGGCGTCCGACATCGCCATGTACGAAGCCAAGCGTGCCGGGCGTCAGCAATATCGCTTCTACGATCACGAAATGAATGGCCGGGCGCGCTCGCGGCTGATGCTCGAAGAGAGCGTGCGCACGGCCATCGAGAACCGTGATTTCAACCTGGTGTATCAGCCTCAGGTGGCCATTGCCGACGGGCAGATTCGCGGGTTCGAGGCGTTGCTGCGCTGGCAGCATCCGAGTGTTGGCGATGTACCGCCGGGGCTGTTTTTGCCGTTGCTGGAAGAGGCGCGGTTGATCAGTCGCCTGGGCAGCTGGATTTACCATCGTGGGGCCAAACAGCGAAAATCCTGGGAAACCTTGTTTGCCGAAGATCTGGTGCTGGGCGTCAGTTTGAGCAGCACGCAATTCGGATTGCCCAACCTGGTCACCGAGCTGCGCCAGGTGCTGGACCGTCATGGTTTGAAACCGCGGCAGCTGGAGGTCGAGGTCACGGAAGAGGCCTTGATGCTTAACCCCGACGAAACCCGCAAGCAGCTGCGTTTGCTGCGCAATTTGGGAGTGCGGGTGGCGCTGGATGATTTTGGTTCCGGGGCTTGTTCGCTGGCACATCTGCGAGACCTCGAACTGGACACGCTCAAACTCGACCGGCATTTGATCGCCCGGTTGCCGGGATCCGAACGGGATGCAGCGCTGGCGCGCAGTGTGATCGACTTGTGCAAACAGTTCGGCCTGCTAGTCATCGCTGAAGGTGTGGAGACCGTGGAGCAATATGAATGGCTGCAAGCCAACGGTTGCCAGTATGTGCAGGGGTTTCTGGTCGCGCGGCCGTTGATGGCCGAGGACACCCGTCACTTTGTCGAGCCGTTCGACTGGAGCGCGCTGACGAGTTGAATTCGTTATACTGGCGGCCTTTTCGTGACTCGTGTTGCCGCCCCAATGACCGCGTTGAAATACCTCCAGGCCTATCCCGCTACGTTGCAGGACCAGGTGCGACAGCTGATCGCCGAAGGTCGGCTGGGCGACTACCTGAGCCAGCGATATCCGGAAAAGCACGGGGTGCAGAGCGACAAGGCGCTGTACACCTATGCCTTGGACCTCAAGCAGGAATACCTGCGCAACGCCCCGGCGATCGACAAGGTGTTGTTCGACAACCGTCTGGACCTGACCCACCGCGCGCTCGGCCTGCACACCGCGATTTCCCGGGTGCAAGGCGGCAAGCTCAAGGCCAAGAAAGAAATTCGCGTGGCCTCGTTGTTCAAGGACGCGCCCTCCGAGTTTCTGAAAATGATCGTGGTGCATGAATTGGCGCATTTCAAAGAGTCGGATCACAACAAGGCGTTCTACAAGCTGTGCGAACACATGTTGCCGGGGTATCACCAGGTGGAGTTCGATTTGCGGGTGTACCTGACGTGGCGGGATATGCAATAGAAGATCTTCCAATAAGGAGCGCATGGATGGACGTGAGCAAGACCAAAAGCAGCTTCTACCGCCGGTTGTACGTGGCGTACCTGATCGACAGCGGGCTGGCCAGCAGCGTCCCGGCGTTGACCGACGTCACCGGCATGCCTCGGCGCACGGCCCAGGACACCATCGCGGCATTGGCGGATCTGGATATCGTTTGTGAGTTCGAGCAGGAAGAAGGCGCGCGCAACCATGCGGGGCGCTATCGGATTCGCGAGTGGGGGGCGATTGATCGGGGGTGGATCGAGCGCAATCTGCGGCAGATCAAAGCGGTGTTGGAATACCCCTGAATTCCTGCGCTGCTTCAGCTGACGCCATCGCGAGCAGGCTCGCTCCCACAGTGGGTTCTGTGTGACATAGATAGGGTTCACACCATAAGTCCAAAGTGGGAGCGAGCCTGCTCGCGATAGGACCCTCAGGAACGACGCATCCCGATATGCGGAATGTCATCCTCCAGGTATTCCTCACCCACCACCACAAATCCGTACCGCCCGTAATACCCCTGCAAATGCGCCTGGGCCGAGAGGTAGATCGGCACTTCGGGCCAGCGTTTGGCGGCCTGTTTCAACGCCTGGCTCATCAACTCATGCCCAAGCCCGGTGCCGCGTGCAGCGGGAGCAATGATCACCCGGCCAATCACCACATCGCCGCCCTGTAACTCCGGGTCGAGCAAGCGCAGGTAAGCCACCAGACGATCCCCATCCCAGCCCATCAAATGGCAGGTGTCACCTTCCAGGTCCTGACCATCGATGTCCTGATAGACGCATTTCTGTTCGACGACGAACACTTCGGCGCGCAGCTGCAAAATGGCATAAAGCTGCTCTTTACCCAGATCGCTGTGGTGCTTGCAGACCCAATCGATTGTCATCTTCAGATTCCTTGAACAACGTGCTCCGATACTAAGCGTCCTGAGGCGGGATGTCTTTATGGCAAAGAAATCTGTGACAAAGGCCAAAATGCCATTATTCATTTCTCGCGAGATTGTCTTCTTTGTGTAATCTGCGATGCAGCGCTGTGCAATGTCGTCGATAAGCTAATGTTAGGACCTGGGTTTCGCCGCTAAAGGGGCCTTGGAGTTTTGGCTGAAAACACGTCGGGCAGCCCGCCCGCTAAGGATTTTCTGGCATGCCGCGATTGCATCGAGCGTTTGCTTTGATTGGATTGTTGTTGCTGGCACAGAGTGCGGCAGCGCAAAAGCTGCGCCTGGTAGCCGATGCCTGGCCACCCTTTACCGACGCCACGCTGGTCAATGGCGGACTGGCCACAGACATCGTTAGCACCGCGCTGGCCCGGGCCGGCTATGGCAGTGATTTCGAACAGGTGCCGTGGGCGCGAGCCTTGTTTGGGGTAGGCGAGGGGCGTTACGACGTGCTGGTCAACGCCTGGTACACCGATGAGCGCACGAAGCTGGGGCAGTTTTCCGGCGAGTACCTGCTCAATCGCGTGCGCTTTCTCAAGCGCAAAGACACGCCGATCGAATTCAGCAACTTGCAACAACTGCATACCTTCCCGATAGCGGTGGTACGTGGTTATGCCTATTCGCACGAGTTCGATGACGATGTGTCGTTGCAGAAAGTACCGGTGCATAGCTTCGCCATGGCCGTGCGCATGGTCGCGGCCGACCGGGTCAAGCTGACTCTGGAAGACGAGTTTGTCGCTCGGTATTACCTTTCTCGGGAGTCATCCAAAGTGCGCAATGCCGTGGAGTTTTTGCCCAAGCCGTTGAGCGAGAACAGCCTGCATATTCTGGTGAGCCTGAAGAACCCGCAGCATGAACAGATTGTTGCCGGTTTCGACCGTGAGATTGCGGCGATGAAGGCTGATGGAAGTTATGAGAAGTTGCTCAAGCAGCATGGGATGTGAGCGGGTTTCGTGGTGTGGCTGATTGCCTCATCGCGAGCAGGCTCGCTCCCACAAGGGCTGCGGTGTATCGCGGATCTGTGCCTGACACAGATCCAATGTGGGAGCGAGCCTGCTCGCGATGAGGCCCGCCCAGTCACCACAAATCTCAGGCTTCGCTAGTGTCTTTAATGAGATGCGCCGCCAACGTCCGCAACGGCCCCAGCTGCCGGCAAATCAACGCCAGTTGCGTCTGCACCAAACGC
This sequence comes from Pseudomonas sp. NPDC089918, assembly GCF_050280605.1. Taxonomy (NCBI): domain Bacteria; kingdom Pseudomonadati; phylum Pseudomonadota; class Gammaproteobacteria; order Pseudomonadales; family Pseudomonadaceae; genus Pseudomonas; species Pseudomonas sp. NPDC089918. The sequence continues at coordinate 79,078 of NZ_JBNNVP010000015.1, forward strand.
TGCCCTTCATCGATCTCATCCGGCATCTGCTCAAGTCCATTGGCCAGCGCTTCTTCCTCATCACTCTGAATCGCAATCGGCTGTTTGCTCGCCAGGCCTTGGGCGATTTCGTCGAGGCTGGCAGCCAGGCTCACGCCGGCGCCGTCGATCAAATGCTCGCGCACCTCCGTGGGTAGTTGGGTTTCGCGGTGTGCCCCCAGCCCCGACAAATAGCTGAGCAAGGTGTGTGACAGCACCAGGAAACGGAACCCGACGTCCGCTTCCTTACGGAAATGCCCCGGCTCCATCAGCATGTTGGCCAGCGTCGTCGACAACGCGGCATCGGCGTTGTGCGCGTTGCGTCGGGCCAGGCGATAAGCCAGGTCGTCGCTTTTACCGGCGGCGTATTGCTGCATGATCTGGCGCAGGTAAATGCTGTTGCAGGTGAGGGTGTTGGCCAGCACTTTGTTCAGGCGTCGCCCCTGCCAGTCCGGCAGGAACAGGAATACTGCCAGCCCGGCGATCAGACTGCCGAGCAAGGTATCGAACAGCCGCGGCAGAAGCAGCCCATAACCATCGCCCACCTGGTTGAAGCAGAACAGCACCATGAGCGTGATCGCGGCAGTCGCCAGGGTGTAGCGGGTGGTGCGGTTGGTAAAGAACACCACCCCGGCAACGATGGCGAAGCTCGACTGGATCAACGGATTCGGAAACAGATCGAACAACGCCCAAGCCACGGTCAGGCCGATGGCGGTGCCGATAATCCGCTGCCCGAGTTTGCGGCGGGTGGCGCCGTAGTTTGGCTGACAGACAAACAGCGTGGTGAGGATGATCCAGTAACCTTGCGACGGGTGGATCAAATGCACCATGCCGTAGCCGATGCTCAATGCCAGGGGCAGGCGCAGGGCATGGCGGAACAGCAATGAGGTCGGCGTCAGCTGCGTGCGCAAGCGTATCCAGACATCCTTGAGGCTGCGTGGCGAACGGTCGAGCAAGCTGCTGTCGGTGGCGTCTGCGAGCGCATCGGGATTGCTGGCGTCGCTGAGCAGACGGTCGAGGGTGCCGAGGTTGGCGGCCAGCGCTCGCAACGAACGCAGCAGACCGCGCCAGGCCGGATTGCTCTGGATACGCAGGTGTTCGAGGGACGCGTGCAGGTCGCTCAGAGCCTCGGCGAAGCTTGCGTCATAGGTGAACGGCTGGCGCATCTGGATCGATTCGGCCAGCGCGCGGCAAGCCTTGCCTTGCTGGCGCAGCAGGCGCTGACAGCGGAACAGCACGTCGCTGTGGAAGAACGCTTCGGCCAGCGCGTTATAGGGGTAGTGCGAGGAACTGGCGCGCTCGTGAATGTCCTGGGCGAGGAAGTACAGCTTCAGATAACGGCTGACTTTCACCCCCGGCCGACCGTCGCCGACCCGATGCAGGATGATTTCCTTGGCGGCGTTCAGGGCTGCCACCACCCGACCATTCTGTTGGGCCAGTTCCAGGCGCTGCGCTTGCACGTCCATCTGCCGGATCGGTTCGAACAGCGATGACTTCAGTTTCAGGTAATAACCCAGTTCACGGAACAACCGCGCCAGGCTCTGCTGCACCGGCTGGTTGGAAAACATTGCCTGCCACAGCACCGAGAGCAAGCCATACCAGGCCGCACCGGCCACCAGCAGCACCGGTTCGTGCCAGAAATCAGTGACCGCGCCACCGCGCTGGTCCACGCCGATCATGGTGTAGACCGACAGAATCAGCGTCGCTGAAGCGATCGCGCCATAACGTTCGCCCAGCGCGCCGAGCATGGTCAGGCAGAAGCTGGCCAGGGCGAAGGCGATGATAAAGAGGACGGGGTAGGGGAAGAGCAGTTCGACGGACAGGGCCGCGACCATGAAACACACTAGCGTCACTGCGAGCGCGTTGAGGCGACCCTGCCAACTGTCGTCGGTTTCGGCCAGGGCGCTGGCGATGATCCCCAGGAACAACGGGATCAGCAGCCCCATTTCATCCTGATACCAACACAGCGCCATGCTGCCGGTCAGGGCGATGAATACCCGCACGCTGTAACTGAATTTATCCAGCGCCCAGAGGCGGCGCAGAGACTGCCGAAATGTGGTCGATGACATGAAGTGCGAAGGCCTTCCGAGGCAATGACGCTAAATTGAGCCACTAATGACGCCGACGCAATGGCGCCGATCACATCTGACAGCAAAATCTGTTCCTTTAAAGATCAATGCATAACGAATGTGGGAGCGAGCCTGCTCGCGATGAGGTCGGTACATTCAACATTTATGTCGACTGTCAGACCGCTATCGCGAGCAGGCTCGCTCCCACAGGTTATTGGTTCGATCAGACGTACTGCGCAGCGGCGTAACCGGAGGCCCAGGCCCACTGGAAATTGAATCCGCCCAGATGCCCGGTAACATCGAGCACTTCACCGATGAAATACAGCCCTGGGCTTTTCAGCGATTCCATGGTCTTGGACGACACTTCGCGAGTGTCGACGCCGCCCAGGGTTACTTCGGCAGTGCGATAGCCTTCAGTGCCGGCCGGCACGACTTTCCAGTTCGCCAGTTTTTCGGCGATGTCCGCCAGTTCGGCGTGGGTGTACTGCTTCATCGGTTTGGAGGCGAACCAGTTGTCCGCCAGCAGATTGGCCATCTTCTTGGTGAAGATTTCACCGAGCAGGGTTTTCAACTCGCTGTTGGGACGTTCGGCCTGCTGCAGTTGCAGCCAGGTCGGCACGTCGTGATCCGGCATCAGATTGATTTCCACCGTGTCGCCGGATTCCCAGAACGACGAAATCTGCAAGATCGCCGGCCCGCTGAGGCCTCGGTGGGTGAACAGGATGTTTTCACGGAAACTCTGGTCGTTGCAGCTCACCAGGCAATCCACCGACGTACCGGACAGTTCGGTGCAAAGCTCCTTGAGCTGATCGGTGATGGTGAACGGCACGAGGCCGGCGCGGGTCGGCAGCAAGTCATGACCGAACTGTTTGGCCACTTGATAACCGAAACCGGTGGCACCGAGGGTCGGAATCGACAAGCCGCCCGTGGCGATCACCAGGGATTCACACGTGATCTGGCCCAGCGTGGTATCCAGCAGATAACCGCTTTCAAGCTTCTCGATGGTCTGAATCGAGGTGTCCAGGTGCAGGCTGACGCCGACCTGATCGCACTCGTCGAGCAGCAGGCCGAGGATGTCGCTGGATTTGTTATCGCAGAACAACTGGCCGAGTTTCTTCTCGTGGTACGGCACGCCGTGTTTGGCCACCAGACCGATGAAATCCCACTGGGTGTAACGCGCCAGGGCGGATTTGCAGAAGTGCTCGTTCTGCGAGAGGAAATTGCCCGGTTCGGTGTACATGTTGGTGAAATTGCAGCGGCCACCGCCTGACATGAGGATTTTCTTGCCGGCCTTGTTCGCATGGTCAAGCAACATCACTTTGCGCCCGCGCCCGGCGGCGGTCAGCGCACACATCAACCCTGCGGCGCCAGCGCCAATGATCACGACTTCGGTAGAGCGCAAAACGGTGTCCTCACACAATGATCGTTCCCACGCTCTGCGTGGGAATGCCGCCATGGACGCTCTGCGTCCGCCGTTATGTGACGCGGAGCGTCACGGGATGCATTCCCACGCAGAGCGTGGGAACGATCAGGTTAGAGGATGCGCACGCGCAACGAGCGGCCTTTGATTTTACCGTCGTTCAGGCGCTGCAAGGCTTGCTTGGCGATCCCGCGCTCCACGGCCACATAAGCCTGGAAGTCGAAAATCGCAATCTTGCCGACCTGGGCGCCCGGGATGCCGGCGTCGCCGGTCAGTGCGCCGAGAATGTCGCCCGGACGAACCTTGTCTTTACGGCCCGCACCAATGCACAGCGTACTCATCACCGGCAGCAGCGGTGCGCCACCCTGGGACTTGAGGTTGTCCAACTGATCCCAGCTCAACGGCGACTTCTGCAGCTGCTCGATGGCTTGGGCGCGGTGGGCTTCGGACGGCGCGACCAGGCTGATCGCAATGCCTTTCTCCCCGGCGCGGCCAGTACGGCCGACACGGTGGATGTGGATTTCCGAATCACGGGCCAGTTCGACGTTGATCACCATGTCCAGCATATCGATGTCCAGACCGCGCGCGGCAACATCAGTGGCAACCAGCACCGAAGTGCTGCGGTTGGCGAACATGGCCAATACCTGATCGCGGTCACGCTGTTCCAGATCACCCTGCAGGCCGACGGCGGAGATGCCTTTGGAGGTCAGGTGATCAACGGTTTCCTGAACCTGCTGCTTGGTGAAGCAGAAGGCAACGCAGGAAGCTGGACGGAAATGCGCGAGGACTTTGACCACCGCGTCCATACGCTCTTCCGGAGAGATCTCGTAGAAGCGCTGCTCGATCTGCGTATCGTCGTGGAACGCCTCGGCCTTCACGATCTGCGGGGTGCGCATGAATTTCGACGCCAGTTGCTTGATGCCCACCGGGTACGTGGCGGAGAACAGCAGGGTCTGGCGGCGCTCCGGGGTCTGGGCGATGATTTCTTCGATGGAATCGTAGAAACCCATGTCGAGCATGCGGTCGGCTTCGTCGAGGATCAGCGTGTTCAGGCCATGGAGCACCAGCGAACCCTTGCGCAAGTGCTGCTGGATGCGCCCAGGAGTGCCGACGATGATGTGCGCGCCGTGCTCCAGCGAGCCGATCTGCGGGCCGAAAGACACGCCGCCACACAGGGTCAGCACCTTGATGTTGTCTTCGGCACGGGCCAGGCGACGGATTTCCTTGGCAACCTGGTCAGCCAACTCGCGAGTCGGGCAAATGACCAGCGCCTGGCAACCGAAGAAGCGCGGATTGATCGGGTTCAGCAGGCCGATACCGAAGGCGGCGGTTTTGCCGCTGCCGGTCTTGGCCTGGGCGATCAGGTCCATCCCCTTGAGGATCACCGGCAAGCTTTGCGCCTGGATCGGCGTCATCTGGGCATAACCGAGGGAGTCGAGGTTAGCCAGCATGGCGGCGGACAGCGGCAAAGTATTAAAAGCGGTGGCGATGGTGGTCACGGGACTGGCCTGCAAAACAAAATGTCGCGCAGTGTATCAGTCTCATGGCCATTCGCCTGAAGTTTCCGGACGAGAAGTCGTAGGGTCAGTGCTCGATATCGTGCTCGCGGCTGACCATCCGTCGGCCATCCTTGGGCGAAAGCTGCGAGAAGATGGTTGCAGCCAGCATCGCCATGATACCGACCGTCACAAATGTCAGCTGGAACGCGCCCAGAACCGTGTCCACGCCGTCATTGCCGATCTCTGCCGTGAAGCCGCCGAGCAGGGCGCCGGCGCAGGCCACACCGAGGCTCAGGGACAATTGCGCGACCACCGACAGCAAACTGTTGCCGCTGCTGGCGCTGGCGTCGTCGAGGTCGATCAGGGTGACGGTGTTCATCGCGGTGAACTGCAAGGAGTTGATCGCCCCCAGAACCGCCAACTGAGCCAGCAGCAGCCAATATGGCGTCTGCTCGCTGACCAGGCCCATGCTTGCCAGCATGATCCCCAGCGCCAGTGTGTTGCCGGTCAGCACGGCGCGGTAGCCGAAACGTTCGATCAGCGGCCGCGCCACCGACTTGGCGACCATCGCGGCCGCAGCCAGGGGCAGCATGCTCATCCCGGCCTGTGACGGCGAATATCCCAACGCCACTTGCAGCAACAACGGCACCAGGAACGGCAATGCGCCGCTGCCGAGGCGAGCGAACAGGTTGCCGAGGATGCCCACGGCGAAGGTCCGGGTCTTGAACAGCGAGGGCGCAAACAGCGGATTGTCGATGTGCCCGGCCCGCAGCCAATACGCCGCCAGACAGGCCATGCCGCCAAACAGCAGCAACATCACCCGCAAGTGCGGCAGGTGCAGTTCGCCGAGGCCTTCCATGGCGATGGTGATCAATACCATCGCCGCGCCGAACAGCAAAAACCCCAGGCTATCAAAGCGCGTGCGTTCGCTGCCGCGCAGGTCAGGGATGAATTTCCACACCGCGTAGCAACCGAGGACGCCCACCGGCAGGTTGATCAGGAAGATCCAGTGCCAGGTCAGGTATTGCACCATCCATCCGCCCATGGTCGGGCCGATCAGCGGGCCGAGCAGGCCGGGAATGGTAATGAACCCCATGATCCGCACCAGCTCCGAGCGCGGATACGCGCGCAGCACCACCAATCGACCGACCGGCAACATCAACGCGCCACCGAGGCCCTGAATCACCCGGGCGCCGATGAGCATGCTCAGGGTGCTCGACAAGGCGCAAAGCAATGAGCCGAAGCTGAACAGGAGGATCGCGCCGAAGAAGATTTTTTTTGTGCCGAAACGATCGGCGATCCAGCCGGAGGCGGGGATCAGTAAGGCGACGGTGAGCATGTAGGCGATGATTACGCCCTGCATGCGCAGCGGGTCTTCGGCCAGGTCCCGGGCCATGGCGGGGAGGGCGGTGTTGAGGATCGTCCCGTCGAGGGACTGCATGAAGAAGGCAATGGCCACAACCCACGGTACCCAGCGGGCGGTGACGGCGTCGAGAGGTGGGCGGTTGGGCATGGGACCTCTTGTGGGCGGAGATGATCGTTCCCACGCTCCGCGTGGGAATGCATCCTGTGACGCTCTGCGTCACGCCTGCAATGGGACGCGGAGCGTCCCGGGCGGCGTTCCCACGCAGAGCGTGGGAACGATCTGTGTCAGAGCGTCAACGTAAGTCGGCTGACGAGCGCGCCCGGCAACAGTGCCGAAGCAGTCGCTCGCTGACTGTAGGTGCTGGCCGAAAGCAGCAATTCACGCTCCTCGGTCAACGCTTCGAGCTGCGAACCGAGCAGGCTGTAGACGCTGTCATCAAACCGCATGGTGCTGACCGGTGCCTGAATTTCGCCGTTCTCGACCCAGAAAGTCGCAAACCGCGTCATGCCGGTCAGGCGCGCCGCCGGTTGGTCCGAGTAGTTCAGGTACCACAGGTTACTGATGTAGAGCCCGGTGCCGAGGCGCTTGAGGATGTCCGCCTGCTCCAGATTGCCGCCTTGCATGACGAGCGCCGTCGGGTATTCATGGCTGCTCGCGCCGTTGGCAGTGAGGTCGTATTCGGCAGCGCTGCGGGAGTTGATCAGTCGGGCATTGGCCATGCCTTTGGCGATCAACCCCAGGTCATCGCGGGGATAACCTTCGTCGGAAAACGCCGGGCTCAAGGAACCGCTGACCTGCTCACTCAACCATACGTTGGGGCTGAAGCAGGCTTCGCTGGCGTAGAACTTCTGCAATGGGCTCTGCTTGCTGGCAATCGCCTGGGCCGAAAACCCGCCCCAGCTCAGCATGCCCATGATTTCTTCCAGCGCTGCCGGCGCCAGGTAGGCGCGGTATTCGCCGGGCGGTAGCGTGCGCAATGGCCGACCCAGAAACGCCAACTGCTCGCGGGCCTGCTGGAAGCGCCTGGCAAAGCCTTCGCTGCTCCAGTCGTGCCCGGCATAGCTGGCTTTCACCGCCTGACCGTTTTCATGAAACAGGCTGAAATCGAAGTTGAAGCTGTTGGCCTGATGCCAGCCGAACGCGCCTGAGGAACTGGCGAAACCGCGACTGATCGGCCCGGCGGCATAGAAACCGACCAGATCCAGCCCTTCGGCAGCCTGAGTGATTTCAGCGACCACTTGCTCGGTGTCCGGCAGCGGATGCTCCTGCACGTTGTTGCTCTGCCAGTCGTTCTGGTTAAGCAGCAGGTATGGATCCTGAGGCAACAGTGGCAAGGTTTCGCGCAACTGTTGCAGACCTTCGGCCAGACGCTGAAGATCAACTTCGTGGTCGCCCGACAGGGTGATATTCAGATCGGCATGACGACCATCGTTAATCAATTTGAACCCGACACTCGCTTGCTGCACCTGCCCGGCCTGACGGACCTTGGCGTGGTTGAAACGCACGAAAGCCGACGACTCGGCGGCGTAGCTGAGGGTGAATTGCTCCGGTGTGCGCAGCGCATCGCGCAACCAGTTGACCAGGGCCTTGAACGACTCGGCCTGGCTATTTGAAGTGCTCGTGGCAGTACTCATCAGGCATCTCCCCCAAACACATCCACATTGCTGAACACACAGGCCGGCGACGCGTGACCGACGCGGATCACCTGGTTCGGTTCGCCCTTGCCGCAGTTCGGCGTGCCTAGCACTTTGACGGTGTTGGCATCGCCGACAGCGCTGAGGCTTTTCCAGAACTGCGCGGAAATCGCCCGGTAGTTCGGGTTTTTCACCACGCCTTTGAGTTCGCCATTTTCGATCAACTGGCCCCATTCGCAACCGAATTGGAATTTGTTGCGCGCATCGTCGATGGACCACGAACGGTTGGTGCTCATCAAAATGCCGTGCTCGATATTGCCGATCAGTTGCTCAAGCGGCTGATCGCCGGGCTCGATGTTGAGGTTGGCCATACGGTCGATCGGCGGACGGTTCCAACCACAGGCGCGGCTGTTGGCGACGCCCTCCATGCTGGCCCGGAATTGTGAAAGTGCTCCGCCTAATGGGCGCAGCAGCAAACCTTCTTTAATCAGGAATTGCTTGCTGGCAGCGCTGCCGTCGTCGTCATGGCCGTAGCTGGCGAGTTGCTCGGGGATGTCCGGGTCGAACGTGACGTTGAGCAGTTCGGAGCCGTATTGCAGGCTGCCGAAGTCTTCTGCCTTGACGAAACTGGTGCCGGCGTAATTGCGCTCATCGCCCAGGATGCGGTCCAGTTCCAGCGGGTGACCGATGGACTCGTGGATCTGCAGCATCATCTGGTCGGGCATCAGCAGCAAGTCGCGCGGGCCTTGCGGGGTGTTCGGCGCCAGCAGCAATTGCAGCGCCTGATCGGCGACTTTCGGGCCAGCACCGATCAGGCCGCAACGGCTGATCACATCAAAGCCGCCCTGCTGGCCGAAGTTCTCGCGGCCCAGGCTACGGGTCTGGCTGTCGCTGCCGTCGTAGGCGGTGACGTCCACGCTCGGATAGACGAAACGCTGGGCCTGACGCAATTCGGCACCGGCACTGTTGAGGTAGATTTGCTCGACGTTGGTGATGCCGATGCTCGCCTGCCAGTTCACCAGTCGCTCGTCCTTGGGCACGGCGGCAGATTCGGCGCCGAGCAGTTGGTAGCAGTCGCTCAGGGACGGGAAGGGCTGGTCGAGGTTGGGCGAGAAATAGTCGGCGCGGTCGCTGGAGACGGCTTGCTCGCGCAGGTCGAGCAGGGCGTGAGGCTTGAGTCGACGGGCTTGTTGCTCAGCTTTCTCCAGCGCGGCTTGCAGGCCGGATTGGGACAAGTCGTTGGTCGCGGCATAGGCTTCGACGCCGTTGACCCGAACGGTCAGCATCGCGCCTTCGTCACGGCTCAGGCTCGGCGGTTCGGCGACGTTCTTGCGCACCGACAGGTACTGGCCGGACTCGCGTACATAACGTAGCGAAAAGAACTCAGCGCCCGTGCGCAAGGCAGCGAAGCGCTGCTTGAGCTGGGGGTGGAAATCGAACATTCGGGAACCTCCTTGGTATGGAGTTGCGATGTATCGGTGTTGCGAGGGGGTGAAGCGTTTGCGTGGCGCTAGATTAGGCCTGGGCGGGGGGTAGATCAAGGGCGGAGGAAGGGGGTTACGCCGGGTGAGTCAGGAAGTTATGCGTCGTTTGGTCGGGCTCTATCGCGAGCAGGCTCGCTCCCACAGGGGATCCAGGTTGATCACAAATCTGTAATTCGACCTGAACTCTGTGGGAGCGAGCCTGCTCGCGATTGGCCGCGCCGCCGTCTAAATTCCTTACTGCGCGGTCAGGCTCACATCCCGCAACGGCTTGCCACGCACCGGCGCATCGCCGGCCACGAAGTAGGCAGCCTTGCTACGTGGCAGCGGCTTGCGACCGCGGATCTTGTCGGCGATTTTCTCGGCCATCATGATCGTTGGTGCGTTCAGGTTGCCGGTGGTGATGATCGGCATGATCGAGGCATCGACCACACGCAGGGCTTGCATGCCGTGCACACGACCTTCGCCATCGACCACGGCCATCTCGTCGCTGCCCATCTTGCACGAGCAGGACGGGTGGAACGCGGTTTCGGCGTGTTCGCGGATGAACTTGTCCAGCTGCTCATCGGTTTGCACCTCGATACCCGGGCTGATTTCGTGGCCACGGAAGGCGTCCAGCGCTGGTTGCTGCATGATTTCACGGGTCAGGCGGATGCCATCGCGGAATTCCTGCCAGTCCTGCTCGGTGGCCATGTAGTTGAACAGGATGCTCGGGTACTCGCGCGGATCCTTGGACTTGGCCTGGATGCGACCACGGCTTGGCGAACGCATGGAGCCCATGTGCGCCTGGAAGCCGTGCTCTTTCACACCATTGCTGCCGTTGTAGTTAATCGCCACCGGCAAGAAGTGGTACTGAATGTTCGGCCAATCGAATTCCGGACGGGTGCGAATGAAACCGCCGGCTTCGAACTGGTTGCTGGCGCCGATACCGGTGCCGTTGAACAGCCACTCGGCACCGATGGCCGGCTGGTTGTGCAGCAGCAGCGACGGGTACAGCGAGACCGGTTGGGTGCACGCGTATTGCAGGTACAGCTCAAGGTGATCCTGCAGGTTTTCACCAACGCCTGGCAGGTCGTGGACCACCGGGATGTCGAGTTTCTTCAGCAGTTCGGCCGGGCCGACGCCGGAGCGTTGCAGAATCTGCGGCGAAGCGATGGCGCCGGAGCACAGCAGTACTTCTTTGCGGGCGCGGGCTTCAACGCGCTCTTCAGCGGCGCCGATCAGGTAACGCACGCCGACCGCACGCTTGCCTTCGAACAGGATCTTGTCGGTCAGGGCATGGGTGACGATGGTCAGGGTCGAACGCTTCTTGGCGACGTCCAGGTAACCGCGAGCGGTACTCGCGCGACGGCCGTTCGGCGTCACGGTGCGGTCCATCGGGCCGAAACCTTCTTGCTGGTAGCCGTTGAGGTCTTCGGTGCGCGGGTAACCGGCTTGCACGCCGGCTTCAACCATCGCGTGGAACAGCGGGTTGTTGCCGGCTTTCGGTGTGGTCACGCTGACCGGACCGTCGCCACCGTGGTAGTCGTTCGGGCCGATGTCACGAGTTTCCGCCTTGCGGAAATACGGCAGGCAGTCGAGGTAGGTCCAGTCTTCCAGACCGGGCAGTTTCGACCAGTTGTCGTAGTCCATGGCGTTACCACGGATGTAGCACATGCCGTTGATCAGCGAAGAACCACCCAGGCCCTTGCCGCGACCGCATTCCATCCGGCGACCGTCCATGTGTGGCTCTGGATCGGTTTCATAGGCCCAGTTGTAGCGACGACCTTGCAGCGGGAACGCCAGGGCGGCCGGCATTTGTGTGCGGAAATCCAGACGGTAGTCCGGGCCGCCCGCTTCGAGCAGCAGGACGGTGACGCCTTCGTCTTCAGTCAGACGGGTCGCCAGGGTGTTACCGGCCGAGCCGGCACCGATGATGATGTAATCGAATTCTTGGGACATTGAATGCACCCTCTTTGGTATTGGGTCAGGTCGCGGTCGCCTGGACGCCGTGCAACTGTGGCGAGGGGGCTTGCCCCCGTTCGGCTGCGCAGCAGTCGTAGAATCTGCGACCACTTTCTATCTGAAGACTTGCGGTGTCTGGAGAGGGGGCGGCTTCGCCGCCCAACGGGGGCAAGCCCCCTCGCCACAGAGACCTCGCAGGGCTTTAGAAAACCGAGGCGTAATCGCCCAGTTCGACCTGTACCGATTTGATGCGTGTGAAGTTGTTCAGCGAGCTGATGCCGTTCTCACGACCCACGCCCGACTGCTTGTAGCCGCCGACCGGCATCTTGGCGTCGGACTCACCCCAGGCGTTGATCCAGCAGATACCGGCTTCCAGTTGATGGATCACACGGTGAGCGCGGTTCAGGTCTTTGGTAACGACACCAGCGGCCAGGCCGAACTCGGTGTCGTTGGCGCGACGGATCACTTCTTCTTCGGTTTCGTAGGTCAGGATGCTCATCACCGGGCCGAAGATTTCTTCGCGAACGATGGTCATCTCGTCGGTGCAGTCGGTGAACACGGTCGGTGCCACGAACGCGCCTTTGGCGAATTCGCCTTCGGTCAGACGGCTGCCGCCGCACAGAACGCGAGCGCCTTCTTCCTTACCTTTGGCGATGTAACCCAGCACGCTTTCCATGTGGGCGAAGCTGACCAGCGGGCCGAAGTTGGTGTTTTCGTCTTCCGGGTTACCGACGCGAATACGGGCAACGCGCTCAACGATCTTGGCTTCGAACGCAGCTTTCAGGTGGCTCGGTACGAACACACGAGTGCCGTTGGTGCAGACCTGACCGGAGCTGTAGAAGTTGGCCATCATCGCGGTGTCGGCGGCGCGATCCAGGTCGGCGTCGTCGAAGATGATCAGCGGGGATTTACCGCCCAGTTCCATGGTCACGTCTTTCAGCGACGAGGCGGAAGCGCTGGCCATCACCTTCTTGCCGGTGTCGGTGCCGCCGGTGAAGGAAATTTTTTCGATGCGTGGGTGCTCGGTCAACCAGGTGCCGACTTCACGGCCACTGCCGGTCAGCACGTTGAACACACCGGCTGGCAGGCCCGCTTCGGTGTAGATCTCGGCCAGTTTCAGGGTAGTCAGGGAGGTGACTTCGCTTGGCTTGAAGATCATTGCGTTACCGGCTGCCAGGGCCGGTGCGGATTTCCACAAAGCGATCTGGATCGGGTAGTTCCACGCGCCGATACCGGCCACGACGCCCAGCGGCTCGCGACGGGTGTAGACGAAAGACGTGGTGCGCAGCGGAATCTGCTCGCCTTCGATGGCCGGCACCAGGCCTGCGTAGTACTCCAGCACGTCAGCGCCGGTAACGATGTCGACGTAACGGGTTTCGGAGTACGCCTTGCCGGTGTCCAGGGTTTCCAGGGCGGCCAGTTCATCGTTGCGCTCACGCAGGATGTCCACGGCACGACGCAGGATGCGCGAACGCTCCATGGCAGTCATCGCAGCCCAGATTTTCTGGCCCTTTTCGGCGCTGACCACAGCGCGCTCAACGTCTTCCTTGGTAGCACGTTGTACGGTTGCGAGGACTTCACCGTTAGCCGGGTTGATGGCTTCGAAAGTGGCGTCGCTGCTGGCGTCACTGTAGCCGCCATCGATGTAGAGTTTTTGCAGTTCGAAACGGGCCATAAAGTCCTCGCAAGTGCATAAGTTAGTTGGCGTTAACCACCGGGCGAGCCGTGTAGCAGTGGCGTCGCGGTCGGTAGCGGTTCAGGTGCTGAGCGGTTCTGTGTGCTCTAACTCACCTGCTTGGCCAGTTGGAAATCCATGTATTCGTAAGCGATCTGGTGCGCCTGCCCGGTGTCGAAAGCATCTCCCGACAGCGCGCCGCGCAACCACAAACCGTCGATGAGAGCTGCCAGACCTCGAGCTGCACTGCGCGCGTCATCGAGCGGCAATACACGGCGGAACTGGCAGCACAGGTTGGAATACAGACGGTGATCGTTGATCCGCTGCAACCGGTGCAAAGACGGGTGGTGCATGCTGGTGGCCCAGAAGGCCAGCCAGGTTTTCATTGCCGGGCCATTGACCTGGCTGGCGTCGAAGTTGCCTTCGATAATCACCTGAAGGTGAGCCCGTGGGCTGGTGTCCTCCAGCGCCTGACGGCGCGCGGTGACGTTCTCGCTGAGGACACTCATCAGATACTGCGCCGTGGCGGCGATCAGGCCGTTCTTGTCCTGAAAGTAGTGACTGATGATGCCATTCGAGACACCGGCCAAACGGGCGATCAGCGCAATGCTGGCGTCCCCCATGCCGACCCGATCGACAGCCTGTAATGTGGCTTCGATCAATTGCTGGCGGCGGATGGGTTGCATACCGACCTTGGGCATCTTGCACATCTCCTTAGGCCTTCCGGCAGACGTAAAACGTCTATCGGATTGAAGGCCAGTCTATTTTGTTTTGATTGAACGTTCAATCAACAAAGAATAAGATCTGCGACAATTCGTCGCTGCCTACAGGTTTTTCCTACGCGTAGTTGGCGGAAAAACGACATCTGAAAATGCTCGAAACCCACACGCTCAGGCGTTCAGGGGTTTCGGGCTTTTTTCGGGCTGTCTTTATATCACCCGCTGGTCGGCTGCCAACTAACCGAATGGTCGGGTAACGCGTTGCCTTGTGTTTTTCTCTCGCACTGCCTGGAGCATCTGTGCCATGAGTTCTGCCTCTCTAATAAAGACCCCACCCGAGAAGGTGACGGTCAACGGTTGGGTGTTTTACACCTCTACCGTGTTGATTCTGCTGTTGACCGCCATTCTGATCATCGCCCCGCAAGAGGCCGGCAGAATGCTCGGCATTGCCCAGGCCTGGTTGTCCCGTAGCTTCGGCTGGTACTACATGGTGGTGATCGCCGCCTACCTGGTTTTTGTGGTTGGCCTGGCGTTTTCGTCCTACGGCAAGCTTAAGCTGGGCAGCAAGGACGACACCCCGGACTTCAGCTATGGCGCCTGGGCGGGGATGCTGTTCTCGTCGGGTATCGGCATTTCCTTGCTGTACTTCGGTGCTTCCGAGCCGCTGGATCATTATTTCAATCCGCCGGAAGGCGTGGCCGGCAGCAACCTTGCGGCCCGTCAGGCGGTGCAACTGACATTCCTGCATTGGGGTCTGCATGGCTGGGCGATCTACGCACTGGTCGGCCTGGCCGTGGCGTACTTTGCTTACCGTCATAACCAGCCGCTGGCGTTGCGGTCGGCGCTGTATCCGCTGGTCGGCGAGCGTTGGGTCAAAGGCGCGGCCGGTCATGCGGTGGACGGCTTCGGGATGTTCGTGACCCTGCTGGGGCTGGTGACGAACCTGGGGATCGGTTCGCTGCAAGTGTCATCTGGGCTGGAAAACCTGTTCGGCATGGAGCACAGCAACACCAACCTGCTGATCGTTATCATCGTGATGAGCACCGTGGCGACCATCGCCGCTGTGTCTGGCGTGGAAAACGGTATTCGCCGGCTGTCCAACCTAAATATCGTGCTGTTCAGCGGTCTGCTGATTTTCGTGCTGCTGTTCGGCCCGACCTTGCACCTGCTCAACGGCTTTGTGCAGAACATCGGCGACTACCTGAATGGCGTGGTGCTGAAGACGTTCGACCTCTATGTGTATGAAGGCGACAGTGAGAAGTCTGACCGCTGGCTGGGCCTGTGGACTCTGTTCTACTGGGCCTGGTGGATTTCCTGGGCCCCATTCGTCGGCATGTTCATCGCGCGTATTTCCCGTGGTCGCACGGTGCGTGAGTTGGTGGCCGGTGTGTTGCTGATTCCGCTGGGCTTCACCCTGGCATGGCTGTCGATCTTCGGTAACTCGGCCCTGGACCTGGTGATGAACCATGGGGCGGTGGAACTCGGGAAGACGGCGCTGGAACAGCCGTCGATGGCGATATACCAGTTGCTTGAGCATTACCCTGCGTCGAAGATCGTGATCGGCGTGTCGATTTTTGTCGGCTTCGTGCTGTTCCTGACCCCGGCGGATTCCGGCGCGGTGATGATGGCCAACCTTTCCTGCAAGGGCGGCAATGTTGACGAAGATGCGCCGCACTGGCTGCGGATTTTCTGGTCGGCAGTGATCACCCTGGTGACCATCGGTCTGTTGTTCGCCGGTAACTTCGAAGCCATGCAAACCATGGTGGTGCTGGCGGGGCTGCCGTTCTCGGTAGTGCTGGTGTTCTTCATGTTCGGCTTGCACAAGGCCATGCGCCAGGACGTGCAAATCGAACAGGAGCAAGCGGAACTGGCGGCGCGTGGTCGTCGTGGTTTCAGCGAGCGTCTGACCCAGCTGGATCTGCAACCGAACCAGTCGATTGTTCAGCGTTTCATGGACAAGCAAGTCAGCCCGGCGCTGGAAGACGCGGCTGTGCAATTGCGTGCTCAGGGCCTGGATGTGCAGACGTTGCTGGGCAAGGCCAAGCGCTGCATGGGTGTGCGGATCGAGATGGAAGAGGGCAACCCTTTTGTCTACGAAGTGAGCCTGGATGGTTATCTGGCGGCGGCGAGTGACACGGTGTCTGCTGAAAGCGCTGATGAACCGCGCGCACGTTACTACCGCGCCGAGGTGTACCTGCATAACGGCAGCCAGGATTACGACCTGATGGGCTTCACTCAGGATCAGATCACTCGTGACGTGCTCGATCAGTTTGAAAGCCATCGGCAGCTGCTTGGCCGGGTTTATAGCTGAGTAATCGAGGACGCGGTGTTTCGGTCCGAAGCACCGCGTCGGCTTCATCGCCAGCAGGCTGGCTCCCACAAGAGAATGCATTCCAATGTGGGAGCCAGCCTGCTGGCGATGGGGTCTTCAACTCCAACACTGCATTACCCGATATCCCATAAACAAAAACGCCGCGATCTCTCGCGGCGTTTTTGTGTCTGCTGCTTCTTACCCCAGGTTCTTGCCGAGCAGCGCGTGGTACAGCTCGCTGTCACCGAGAATCCCGACAACCTTGTTGTTGTCGTGCAGCACCAGCTTATTGCCGGTCTGGTAACGAATCTGCAACGCATCGCGCATGCCGATGTTGGAATCCACCAATGTTGGCCGACGGCCCAAACCTTCAACCGCTTGCCCCGGTATCCAGTTCTGCAGGTCCAGGCTCGAACCGTTCTGGCGTGCGCCTTTGATGGTGTTGCCTTCGGCCAGGTCCAGCCACGAATCGCCGCCCGGATCCAGGCACACCGAACCGTTGATGCGTTTGCAGTTATCCAGGGTGCGCATCAGGCTGCGACCACACAATACGTTCAGCGGATTGGTGTGGGCGACGAAGGTGCGCACGTAATCGTCCGCAGGGTTCAGCACGATTTCTTCCGGTTTGCTGTACTGGATGATCCGGCCGTCTTTCATGATGGCGATACGGCTGCCGAGCTTCAGGGCTTCATCGAGGTCGTGACTCACGAAAACGATGGTCTTGCTCAGTTTGCGTTGCAGCTCCAGCAGTTCGTCTTGCAGACCTTGGCGAATCAGCGGGTCGAGGGCCGAGAACGGTTCGTCCATCAGCAGAATGTCGGCGTCCATCGCCAGCGCTCGGGCCAGGCCGACACGCTGTTGCATACCACCGGAGAGCTCATTGGGTTTCTTGTTGCGCCACTGGGTCAGGCCCACCAGTTCGAGTTTTTCATCGACCAGTTTTTTCCGTTCCTTCTCCGGCCGGCCCTGCATTTCCAGACCGAAGCTGATGTTCTCGCGCACCGTCAGCCAAGGCATCAGGGCGAACTTCTGGAACACCATCGCGATGCGCTTGGTGCGCATCATTTTCAGTTCCGCCGGCGTGCACGAGGCGATGTCGATCTGCTTGCCTTCGTGCTCGACGAACAACTTGCCACGGCTGACGGTGTTGAGGCCGTTGATGCAGCGCAACAGGCTGGATTTACCGGAGCCGGACAGGCCCATCAGTACGCAGATTTCACCTTTTTCGACGTCCAGGCTGGCCTTTTCGACACCGACGATTTGCCCGGTCTTTTTCAGAATCTCGTTGCGGGTCATGCCCTGGTCGAGGAGTTTGAGCGCCTCGCGCGGGTCTTTGGAGAAGATCACGTCCACGTCTTCGAAGCGAATAATGCTCATGCGTCACCCCCTACTTTAGCGTCGGGTTGTTTGCAGATACGGTCGAGCATGATCGCCAGCAGTACGATCGCCAGGCCTGCTTCGAAGCCCAGGGCGATATCAGCAGTGTTCAGTGCGTTGACCACGGGTTTGCCCAGGCCATCGGCGCCCACCAGTGCCGCAATCACCACCATCGACAACGACAGCATGATGCACTGGGTGATACCGGCCGCGATGCTTGGCATGGCGTGGGGCAGTTCGATTCGCGAGAGCAGCTGACGGCGCGAGCAGCCAAAGGCCTTGCCGGCGTCCATCAGTTCGTCCGGAACATCGCGGATACCCAGGTAGGTCAGGCGGATGGGCGCGGCAATCGCGAACACCACCGTCGAAATCAGACCCGGGACCACACCCAGACCGAAGAGGGTCAGGGTAGGAATGAGGTACACGAAGGTTGGCACGGTCTGCATCAGATCGAGCACCGGCCGCATCACTGTGTAGAACATCGGTTTGTGCGCGGCGACGATGCCCAACGGCACGCCGATCAGCACGCACACCAGGGTGGCGAATAACACCTGGGCGAGGGTTTCCATGGTTTCCTGCCAGTACCCCAGATTGAGGATCAGCAG
The DNA here is from genome assembly GCF_050280605.1 of Pseudomonas sp. NPDC089918. Taxonomy (NCBI): domain Bacteria; kingdom Pseudomonadati; phylum Pseudomonadota; class Gammaproteobacteria; order Pseudomonadales; family Pseudomonadaceae; genus Pseudomonas; species Pseudomonas sp. NPDC089918. Next base: position 97,196 of record NZ_JBNNVP010000015.1, read on the forward strand.
AAAGGAGGCGATGACGAAAACGGTCAGGCCCCATTTGCGTTGGATGAAGTGTGCCAGTAGCGCGATGAGGCCGATCAATGCCAGCGGGTTGAACCAGGTCAGCGCAAAAGTCACGCCGTGGATCATCGTTTCCAGTGACACGGCGATTGCGTCGAAGGTGCTGGCGCCGTTTTGCGTCAACCATTCAACGAAGCCCGCGATGTACTGGCCTAAAGGTATTTTCTGATCAATCAGCATGGTAGTGAACGTCCGCATGCAAGGGAATAAACAGCCCGGGCGAGCGAACTCGCCCGGCGTAAGCATTACTGCGCAAGCTTGGCTTTTACGGCCTCCAGGCCAGGTTTACCGTCAATGGTGGTCACGCCAGCAAGCCAGGTATCGAGTACCTGTGGATTCTTTTTCAGCCAGGCCTTGGCGGCCGCATCAGGCTTCATTTTGTCGTCCAGGACGTTGCCCATCAGCGTGCTTTCCATGTCGAGGGTAAACACCAGGTTTTTCAGCAACTGACCAACGTTGCTGCACTCCTGTGCGTAACCCTTGCGGGTGTTGGTGTAGATGGTCGCCTGGCCGAAGTTCGGGCCGAAGTATTCGTCGCCGCCGGTCAGGTACTTCATCTTGAATCGCGTGTTCATCGGGTGCGGTTCCCAGCCCAGGAACACTACGGCGGTGTTGCGGCGCTGGGCGCGATCGACTTGCGAGAGCATGCCTGCCTCGCTGGACTCGACCACCTTGAAGCCGGCGTCTTTCAGGCCGAAGGCGTTCTTGTCGATCATGCTCTGGATCAGGCGGTTGCCGTCGTTACCCGGTTCGATGCCATAGATCTTGCCGTCGAGTTCTTTCTTGAACTTGGCGATGTCGGCGAAATCTTTCAGACCTTTGTTATACAACTCTTCGGGGACGGCGAGTGTGTATTTTGCGTTTTCCAGATTAGCGCGCAGCGTGTCCACGGTGCCGGCATCGCGGTAGGCCTTGATGTCGTTTTCCATGGTCGGCATCCAGTTACCGAGGAATACGTCCATGTTCTTGCCGTCGGCCAGGGACTTGTAGGTCACCGGCACGGAAATCATCGTGGTCTTGGTCTTGTAGCCCAGGGCATCGAGAACGACGCTGGTGGTGGCGGTAGTGACGGTAATGTCCGTCCAGCCGACATCGGAGAAGTTTACGGTGCTGCATTGGGCCGGTTCTGCGGCTTGAGCCAGAAACGGCAGACTCAGCATGGCGGCCAACAACAACGACGGGGAACCTTTCATAAGGGGCGACTCCTTGGTGTTTTTTTTGGCAGTGTTCCGACTGGACCACCGCACTTATCTGTTGCGGTTGGATGGCGTTTTGGAGACATCTCTACCACGGCGCCTAGCAATCGAGTCGATACGATCATGTACCAGTGAAAATCTGACGCCTACAGGGTGCGTCGTAACCAGTACAGGGATGGTCGCATCCAGTGTCGGTAACGTCGTTTACAGCTTTTTTCAGCCCGTTTTGCCCCGCTGATCCGCAAAAAAACGGCGAAAACACTGCGTAAGCGGCTTGCGGCGCTAGCGGGCATGAGTGCGTCGGTGTGAGACGTTGAACGACATGACAAAAGCCTGATGATGCGGCCATCTCGGCGGATTGCAGCTTGAGCGTAGCAGCTCCGTCACTGGGCGCTTTTGCGCCTGGAGCAGGCACATCCAGGAGTTCAGCAGTAATGGCTATCAGCGTTTTCGACTTGTTCAAAATCGGCATCGGCCCTTCCAGTTCGCACACCGTGGGGCCCATGCGCGCCGCGGCGCTGTTCGTGCAAGGTTTGCGTGAACAGGGACTTTTGGAGCAGGTGTGTCGCGTTGAAGTTCAGCTTTATGGGTCGCTTTCGGCCACCGGCATCGGTCATGGCAGCGACAACGCGGTGATCATGGGGTTGATGGGCGAATGGCCGGACGCGATCGATCCGTCGCAAATCGGCATCCGCATCGAGGCCCTGCGTGAAACCAACACGCTATTGCTCGACGGTCGCTTGTCGGTCCCGTTTATCTGGGCCCGGGACATGCGCCTGATCGACGAGAACCTGCCATTCCATCCCAACGCGATGACCCTGGTTGCCGAAGGCGATCACGGTGAACTGCATCGCGACACCTACTATTCCATCGGCGGCGGTTTTGTCGTCGATGAGGCACAGGCTTCCAGCGGCGTGGTGGATCTGGATCGCACCGTGCTGCCTTACGACTTCTCCAGTGCCGTCGAGCTGCTCAGTCTCTGCAAGCAGCACAACCTGCGCGTTGCAGAGTTGATGATGGCCAACGAGAAAGTCTGGCGCAGCGAAGAGGAAATTCGCGCCGGCCTGATGAAACTCTGGCGTGCGATGCAAGATTGCGTGGAGCAAGGCCTCAAGCACGAAGGCATCTTGCCAGGTGGCCTGAATGTGCGTCGTCGCGCGGCCAAATTGCACCGCAGCCTGCAAGAACTGAACAAGCCCAACGTGATCGGCTCGACCCTGAGCGCCATGGAGTGGGTCAACCTGTTCGCCCTGGCGGTCAACGAAGAAAACGCTGCTGGCGGGCGCATGGTTACGGCGCCGACCAACGGCGCGGCGGGGATCATTCCGGCGGTGTTGCACTACTTCATGAAGTTCAGCGAGGCAGTGACCGACGCCAATGTGGTCGATTACTTCCTCAGTGCCGCGGCGGTGGGGATTCTGTGCAAGAAGAACGCCTCGATCTCCGGTGCCGAAGTCGGTTGCCAGGGTGAAGTTGGTTCGGCCTGCGCCATGGCGGCGGCCGGGTTGGCGGAGATTCTCGGGGCCACACCGGAGCAATTGTGCAACGCGGCGGAAATCGGCCTGGAACACAACCTCGGCCTGACCTGCGACCCAGTGGGTGGCCTGGTGCAAGTGCCGTGCATCGAGCGCAATGCGATTGCCGCGGTGAAAGCGATCAACGCGGCGCAGATGGCGCTGCGCGGCGACGGTCAGCACTTTATCTCGCTGGACCGGGTGATCCGCACCATGCGTGATACCGGTGCCGACATGCATGACAAATATAAAGAGACATCGCGCGGTGGGTTGGCGGTTAGCGCGGTCGAGTGTTGAGACCGGGTTGCCCCCCCAATCGCGAGCAGGCTCGCTCCCACAGTTGATCTGTGTGATTCACAAATCCAATGTGGGAGCGAGCCTGCTCGCGATAGCTTCAGACCAGTCAAAACTGCGCGGCAAGTGAACACTCGCACCAAAACGCGCCACGTTTTGGCGCGTCGCTTACAGATATGCGCCTCACCCAAGGTCAGGGATCCAAACCGGCCCTGACCGTCCGTCACCTGTGCTTGCGGTGACACTCTCCCCAGGAGCGTCGCAGCCCTGTTCCCACAAGTGCTACCGATTTGCTCACAGGCAACGGGGTAGCGGGTTTGCGGCCTCTAATGGCACTTATGACCTCTTATCTCTGCGCGCCATATCTAGACGCATCGCGACGTCGTTTTCAGGAGTTATTGAACACGCATTCAAATTTAGGCATGGCAATTGCTCTGTCATTACAAAGCCCGTCTCCCACGCGAGAACGATGGCAATAAAAAGAGCCTCCGCCTGAGGCCATCACCCGCTTTGTGTGAGGAGATACCGCGATGACGACGTTCAACTCCGGGGCCCAACCCCAGAACCGTGCGCCTCAATCCATCGGCTTTTTGCTGCTGGACAATTTCACGCTTATTTCTCTGGCCTCTGCAGTAGAACCTCTGCGCATGGCCAACCAATTGTCCGGCCGCGAGCTGTATCGCTGGACCACACTCACCGTCGATGGCGGTCAAGTCTGGGCCAGTGACGGACTGCAAATCACTCCCGACGCCTCCATGCACAAAGCGCCTCCCCTGGACACTGTCATTGTCTGCGGCGGCATCGGTATTCAGCGTACTGTTACCCGTGAACACGTGTCGTGGCTGCAAAGCCAGGCGCGTCAGCACCGTCGTCTCGGCGCGGTCTGCACCGGCAGCTGGGCCCTGGCTTGCGCGGGCCTGCTGGACGGTTTCGATTGCAGCGTGCACTGGGAATGCCTGGCGTCGATGCAGGAAGCTTTCCCGCGGGTGGCCATGAGTACCCGTCTGTTCACCCTCGATCGCAACCGTTTCACCAGCTCCGGTGGCACCGCGCCGCTGGACATGATGCTGCACCTGATCAGCCGCGATCACGGTCGTGAACTGTCGGCCGCGATCTCGGAAATGTTTGTCTACGAGCGCATCCGCAACGAGCAGGATCACCAGCGCGTGCCGCTCAAGCACATGCTCGGCACCAACCAGCCGAAGCTTCAGGAAATCGTGGCGTTGATGGAAGCCAACCTCGAAGAGCCGATCGACCTCGACGAACTGGCGGTGTACGTCGCTGTTTCGCGTCGTCAGCTGGAGCGGTTGTTCCAGAAATACCTGCACTGCTCGCCGTCGCGTTACTACCTGAAACTGCGCCTGATCCGCGCTCGGCAACTGCTCAAGCAAACGCCGATGTCGATCATCGAAGTGGCGTCGGTGTGTGGTTTCGTGTCTACGCCGCACTTCTCCAAGTGCTACCGCGAATACTTCGGCATTCCGCCGCGCGACGAGCGCGTGGGTTCCAACACCACACAACAAGTGGCGATGATGCCGCTGCCGCAAGCGCTGGTGCTGTCGCCATTGTCCGGGCCGCTGTCGGCGTTGAGTCAGGCGCGTAATGAATCGACCTTCGCGAGCGTAAGGCTTTGATGCTCTGATCGTTCCCACGCTCTGCGTGGGAATGCCTCAATGGACGCTCTGCGTCCGCTTCGGCAGGGACGCGGAGCGTCCCGGGCTGCATTCCCACGCAGATCGCGGGAACGATCACTATCAGGCGCTACGGCTCTGCTGATACGCCGCCAACGCCGGCAGCAATTGCTTGTCGATCGCCTGGCGCACGGCCGGCAGGATGGTCGCGCTGCTGGTGTACATCTGCTTCACCATAGTGCGCAGCGTCATCGCCCGCTCATCGTTCAAGCCTCGCACCGCACACTCGCAAGCCTGCTCGGCTGTGGAGCCGCTGGGTACTTGAAAACCCAACGATTTTAGCTGGCCCAACAGGTCTTCCTGGTCAATCAAATCGGCGTGCATCATGACGCAATCCTTCTTCAGGGAACGGTGTCGTGGCTCGATTCTGGTAGGGGCTGGGGATGGCGGCAAGGACGATTTGTCGCAATGGCCGCAATACCTATGAACAGGTCGTTTTCGGCTAACTTGCCATGCATGGGAATGGGCACACTGGATTCAGCTGGCTTCACGAAGGTTTGGTCACCCTCGCGCAACAGCTCCTCAACAGTACCCTCCTCAGCTCCGATCCTGTCACGGCTTGATCGGGGTTTTTTTTGCCTGTGAATCAGCTGGAAACTTGGTGTCTGGGCGGGCGCCATCGCGAGCAGGCTCGCTCCCACAGGTGACCTGCAGCGGCCTCATTATTTGTGTACGACACAAATCCAATGTGGGAGCGAGCCTGCTCGCGATGAACGATGACGCGGTCTAGCGTTGCAACACCAAAATCCGCGACAGCAATTCATCCCGATCAACATAGCAACCCTGGAAATGCCGGGCGCCGGTAGCGGGGTCGAAAGCGTTGCGGGCGTGCAGGGTGCGGCGGTTGTCGAAGCACCACAGCTCACCGGGTTTGAGCCGCGTCATCACCCGGAAGCGCGCCTCGCGGGTCATCGCAATGAAGCGCCGGTAAGCGCGATACAGCTTGGGCATCTGCTCGACTGAAGCATCGAACGGCCCGCGCAGAAAGTTTGCCATACGGATTTCCGACACCTGCCCGAACGCATCCAGGGCGATGATCGGCGCCAGGCAGCGGTAGTCGCTGTGGCGGTCCTTGTTGCGGAACTCCACGGGAATTTCACACAAGGCTTGAAACGCCTCGGGATTTTCCTGGCGCAAGGCTTGGGCGATGGCAAAACCGTCGACGAAAATGCTCTCGCCACCGTCGGCGTCATTGACCAGGCAGTGCAGAAATTGCAGCCCCGGTTGCAGCTCCCGAGTGGGCAGATCGCTGTGCAGCGGCAAGTTGAAGGCGGTGTAGGCATTGCTGTCGGCGTCGGCCTTGGATTGCACGTTGAACAGCACACCGAAATTGCTCTCGCGGATGAACGAAATCCGCTGGGCGATCAGCTTCAGCGAGCCCGACTCAGTCGGTACGCCACGAACCTGGGTCAGGCCGATGTCGCGCACGGCCAGCAGCCATTGCAGCAAGGCATCGTTGTCGTCCATCAACGCCTGATAGTCGAACACCGGCAACTTCAGCTGGCTGTCCCATAGCTTGCTTTTCGGTTTGGTGGCTCGGCGTTCGGCGCGGGTTTCGTCGTCATAGGCGTGGGCTCGCAGCCAGCCCGGGTCGAAGCGGCTGAGATGGCCGTCCTGCCAATCGACACACAGGCAACCATCGGTATCGATTCGAGCGCTGTCGGGGATCAGATTTTCCGCGACATCGACGATTTCCAGCACTTGCTCGCGAGTCACCGTGTAGACGCACTGCGGGCACGGGCAGTTATCCCGTAGCCATTGATGATGAAAAGGGCTGACCCGACCGTCCGCCCACTGCACTTGAATTCGGTCCGCCAGGGTGTCCACGGCGGTCAACGCGCTGATCAACGGATAGGTGCGGAAATCGGCAAAAGCGGCGGCGGTGTTCATGACGAGCTCCTTGTTATTTTGGTAAAGCGATCACTCGGCCGATGAAGGCAGGTGCGGGCAGGTCGGCTTGCTCGGCGACAATGGCTTGCAGCTTGCTCAAGGTTTCTTCGCTGAACGGTGCGGATCGCGGCCCGGCCAGGTCGACGTGCAGCAGCATTTGTTCATTGCCCGCCAGCTCCTTGTCACCGCCCACCAGATGCAGGCTGTGGTAGAGGTGCAGGCGCTTGCGGTCATGGCCGATGATCTGGGTGTGCACTTCGACATCGGCATCGAGCTTCACTTCGTGCAGGTAGTTGAGGTGCAGCTCGAGGGTGAACAGCGAGTTGCCGCTGGCTTCGCGGTTGTTGCTGTCCATGCCCAGTCGATCCATCAGCGCGTCGGTGGCGTAGCTGAAAATCAGCAGATAGAAGGCATCGCGCAGGTGGCCGTTGTAGTCGACCCAATCGGGGATGATTTTGGTTTGGTAGGTGGTGAGCGTGGGCATGATCGGGGTTCCGGCAGGTGGATGATCGTTCCCACGCTCTGCGTGGGAATGCCGCCCGGGACGCTCTGCGTCCCAGACGACGTGACGCAGAGCGTCACAGGATTCATTCCCACGCAGAGCGTGGGAACGATCAGTACAAGGGGTTACTCGCTAAACGCCATTCCATGCTTCTCTTTGGTGGTTTTCACCGCCTCCAGCACTGCCAGCAAGCAATCATCACGATAGCGCTCCAGCGCGGAAATGCTGTGCGTGCCCAACTGATCGCTGGTGCCATCCACCACATCATCAATCAACTTGTCGGTCAGCTCCGGTGCCGGCAGATAGGTCCAGGGCAACTGCAACGCCGGCCCGAATTGCGCCATGAAATGCCGCATGCCCGCGTCGCCGCCCGCCAGGGTGTAAGTCAGGAAAGTACCCATGAACGACCAGCGCAGGCCCGCGCCAAAACGAATCGCATCGTCGATTTCACCGGTGGTCGCCACACCGTCGTTAACCAGATGCAGCGCCTCACGCCACAGCGCTTCGAGCAAACGGTCGGCGATAAAACCGGGTACCTCCTTGCGCACATGCAGCGGGCGCATGCCCAAGGATTCATAGACTTTCATTGCCGCTTGAACCGCTTGCGGCGCGGTATTCTTGCCACCGACCACTTCCACCAACGGCAGCAGGTAAACCGGGTTGAACGGATGCCCGACCACGCAGCGTTCCGGGTGTGTCGAACTCTCGTAAAACTCGCTTGGCAACAGTCCCGAAGTGCTGGAGCCGATCAAGGCATTGGGCTTGGCCGCCGCGCTGATTTTGCTATGCAGTTCCAGTTTCAGGTCCAGTCGTTCGGGAGCACTTTCCTGAATGAAATCTGCGTCGCGAACGCATTCTTCGATAGTGGCGACAAAGCGCAGACGATCTTGCGACGCGCCGGGTGCCAGGCCTTGCTTCTCCAGCGCGCCCCAGGCATTGGCGACGCGCTTGCGCAGGGCCGCTTCGGCACCGGGCGCCGGATCCCAGGCCACTACGTCGAGGCCGTGGGCGAGGGCACGGGACACCCAGCCGCTGCCGATGACACCGCTGCCCAGAGCGGCGAAGGTTTTGATTTCAGTGATAAAGCTCATGGCGACGTCCTAAATAGTTCGGTGACCTAATGTGGGAGCGGGCTTGTGTGGCGAGGGGGCTTGCCCCCGTTCGGCTGCGTAGCAGTCGTAAAACATTGCATGCGGTATGGCTGACACACCGCGGCTGCAGGTTCTGGGGCCGCTTCGCGACCCAACGGGGGCAAGCCCCCTCGCCACACAAGCCCGCTCCCACAGGGTTAGGTGTAGGTGGGGGTTAACCGCGCTTGGTCAGGCCCATTTTTGCCCGGCCTTCAGCCGGCGTCAGAACGCGGGCGCCGAGGCGGCTGAGGATTTCGCTGGCGCGTTCGACCAGTTGGCCGTTGGTCGCCAATACGCCCTTGTCCAGCCACAGGTTGTCTTCCAGACCGACCCGCACGTTGCCACCCAGCAACACCGCCTGCGCCGCCATCGGCATTTGCATGCGACCGATGCCAAACCCGGCCCAGACCGCATCGGCCGGCAGGTTGTCGACCATGGCTTTCATGGTGGTGGTGTCGGCCGGCGCGCCCCACGGGATGCCCAGGCACAGCTGGAACAACGGGTTATCCAGCAGGCCTTCCTTGATCATCTGCTTGGCGAACCACAGGTGGCCCGTGTCGAAGATTTCCAGCTCGGCCTTCACACCCAGCTCTTGAATGCGTTTGGCGCCAGCACGCAACTGTGCCGGGGTGGAGACGTAAATGGTGTCGCCGTCACCGAAGTTCAGGGTGCCGCAATCCAGGGTGCAGATTTCCGGCAGCAGTTCTTCGACGTGGGCGAGACGGGTCAGCGGGCCGACCAGGTCAGTGTTCGGGCCGAACTCCATCGGGTTCTCGCCCGCGCCGATTTCCAGGTCGCCGCCCATGCCGGCGGTGAGGTTGACGATGATGTCGACGTCGGCCTCGCGGATACGCTCCATCACTTCGCGGTACAGCGCCACGTCACGGCTGAACTTGCCGGTTTGCGGGTCGCGAACGTGGCAGTGAACCACGGTAGCGCCGGCCTTGGCGGCTTCCACGGCGGCCGCGGCGATTTGTTTCGGGGTGACCGGCACGTGTGGGCTTCTGGCGGTCGTGTCGCCAGCACCGGTGAGTGCGCAGGTGATGATGACGTCGTGGTTCATGAGGCGGTTCCTTACAGGCGTGATTTTTGGGTGTGGCTCAGGGCGTGACGATTCCGTTCGCAGCCCGGTCGGGCTGCGAATCGGTGGTTCATTTCAGGTTTATTTACTGGTCAGTTTCAGGTTTTCAGCCGCCGGTTTGCCGTCGAAGGTGGTCACGCCTTCGAGCCAGCGTTGCTTGTCTTGCGGGTGATCCTTGAGCCATTGCTTCGCCGATTCGAAAGCGTCTTTGTGATCGAGCAACGGCTGCATCATCCGGCTCTCGTCTTCGGCGGTGTAGGTCAGGTTGCTCAGCAAACGACCAATGTTCGGGCATTGCTCGGCGTATTTCGGCGCGGTGACCGTCCACACGGTGGCCATGCCTTCGTTCGGGCCGAGGGCGTCTTCGCTGCCGGTGAGATAAGTCATTTGCACGTTGACGTTCATCGGGTGCGGCGCCCAGCCGAAGAACACCACAGCTTCCTTGCGCCGCACGGCGCGATCCACCGCCGCAAGCATGCCGGCCTCGCTGGACTCGACCAGCTGGAACTTGCCCAGGCCAAATTGATTCTTGGTGATCATCGCCTTGATCTGAGTGTTGGCGCCCGAGCCAGGCTCGATGCCGTAGATCTTGCCGCCCAGTTCTTTTTCGAATTTGGCGATGTCAGCGAAGGTTTTCAGGCCTTTGTCGGCGAGGTAAGTAGGAACGGCGAGGGTGGCGCGAGCATCCTTGAGGCTTGGCGCTTCAAGCACTTTGACCTGCTTGGCATCGACGAACGGGGTGATGGTCTGGGTCATCAGCGGGTTCCAGTAACCGAGGAACAAGTCCAGGCGCTGGTCGCGAATGCCGGCGAAGATGATTTGCTGGGAAGCGCTGGTTTGTTTGGTGTTGTAGCCGAGGCCATCGAGCAACACCTGGGTCATGGCGCTGGTGGCGATCACGTCGGTCCAGTTCACTACGCCCATGCGCACGTTCTGGCACGACGCGGGTTCGGCCGCCATGACGCTGGCGCTCAAGAAAGCGGTACCGCTGAGTGCAAGAACACAGCTGCTGATCAGTCGTTTCATGTCGGGTTCCTCGGCAGGTCGTTATTGTGGGTTCCGGTGTCTGATGCGCCGGTGATCTCAAGTTACGCAGCAAAGCCCCTGTAAAAACGCACTGCGGCGACCAGCTCTTGCACTGCAGCGACCTGCGCCCTTGAATGCTCGTTGCAAGTGGCGTATCAACGTCCACACGCTAACCGCCCTCTCGTTACCTGGCCTCTTTTTACCTGCTAAGCGAGTGCGCTCCATGTCCCAGGATTTCTACTTCTTGTTGATGCCGGGTTTCTCGGCGATCGGTTTTATCTCGGCAATCGAGCCGCTGCGGGTCGCCAATCGCTTTCGCGGCGAGCTGTACCGCTGGCATGTGTTGAGCGCTGATGGCGGGGCGGTTTTGGCCAGTAACGGCATGTCGGTCAACGCCGATGCGGCGCTGGAACCCCTGAAGAAAGGCGCTACCTTGCTGGTGGTCGCCGGTTTCGAACCGCTGAAGTTCACCACCCCGGCGCTGGAGCACTGGTTGCGCCGCTTGGACAACGAAGGCGTGACCCTCGGCGCCATCGACACCGGCAGCTTCATCCTCGCTGAAGCCGGCCTACTCGACGGCCATCGCCTGACCTTGCACTGGGAAGCCATCGACGCCTTCAAGGAGTCTTATCCACAGCTGAGCGTCACCCAGGAGCTGTTCGAGATCGACCGTCGGCGCATCACCTCTGCCGGCGGCACGGCTTCCATCGACCTGATGCTCGACCTCATCGGCCAGGCCCACGGCCCGGAACTGGCGATCCAGGTCAGCGAACAATTCGTACTCGGGCGCATTCGCCCGCGCAAAGACCACCAGCGCATGGAAGTCGCCACGCGTTATGGCATCAGCAACAAGAAACTGGTGCAGGTGATTGGGGAGATGGAGCAGCACAGCGAGCCGCCGTTGAGCACGCTGCAATTGGCGGAATCGATCAAAGTGACCCGGCGTCAGTTAGAGCGGTTGTTTCGCCTGCATCTGAACGACACGCCGAGCAATTTCTACCTGCGGTTAAGGCTGGAGAAGGCGCGGCAGTTGCTGCGTCAGACGAACATGAGTGTGTTGGAAGTGAGCATCGCGTGCGGGTTTGAATCGCCGTCGTATTTCACCCGCAGTTATCGGGCGAGGTTTGAGCGGTGCCCGCGGGAAGACCGCCGGCAAAGCCAGAAGGCCTGAAACTGACCTCCTGTAGGAGCGAGGCTTGTGTGGCGAGGGGGCTTGCCCCCGTTCGGCTGCGAAGCAGTCGTAAAACATTGCCTGCGGTGCGGCTGACACATCGCGGCTGCAGGTTTTGGGGCCGCTTCGCGACCCAACGGGGGCAAGCCCCCTCGCCACACAAGCCTCGCTCCTACAGAGATGTGGTTGTTTTTACTTCTTCATCAAGACCGAGCACGCCGCCTTGTATGCCTCATGCTGATACTTGTTCAGCGTCTCCGGCAGTGCAAAATCGAACTTCTTGTTCTGCGCATTGATGGTCTGCGGCGACAGTAGCGTCACCTCGCAATTTTCCAGCAGCTGGAAAATCCCCTCGATTTTGAACGTAGTCGGCCCACCGGCGAACTCGCCTTTCTTGCTGCGCTTCTTGATCGCGATCCGGTCGATAGAGTTCTCACGAACGAACGACGCCACCTGAGCGGCGAAGACTTTGACGTTGGCGGCTTCGTCGTCCTCGTCGAGGGCGATTTTCCTGGTGGCGAGGGCGACGTGACTGAGCGCCTGACCGTCGAGGGAGGCCACCGCGATGATCGCTTCGCTGCCTTTGATTTCGATGCCGCAGATTTTCATTTCAATCCCTTTTCCTGATGCTGGCGTTCAGCTTACAACTCTAGTTGGTTGGCGGTGATGCCAAAAGCTGCGGCAATTTTTTCACGGGTTGCCTTGCGGGGCTTGGCGACCGTCTCTTGCTGGGCGAAAGCCGGTTGGGAAATGCCCATGCGTTTGGCAACTTCATCCTGCGTAAGGTTCAGGTGTTCGCGCCAGGCGCGAATGGGCGTCGCGCCATCGACGATGCGACTGACCACTTCGTGGGGGATCAGATCGGGCTCGATCTTCTGCGCCACATACTGCGCGTAGGGAATGACCACGAACGCCGGTTTTCCCTCCGCGTCGTTGATGATTTGAATCTCAGTAGGTGCGTTCATCGCGTTTTTTGACCTCTTGAATACTGACCACTTTGATCGCGCCATCCCAGTCGAACATAACCCGATAACTACCGACTCGCAGTCGATAGGCGTAGTCATGACCGACCAGTGCTTTGACGTTGCCTACATCAGGCATGCCAGCTAGCGCCGTGATGGCATCACGAACCTGGATCTGATGAACGGATGCAATTTCAAGAGCTGCTTAACGGCCTTTCGAGTCCAGTGAATGCTGTTCATGGAGAATATAAGTCTTTTATAAGATTTTGCGAATCTTTACTTATATTTTTCAGGTGGCCAACAAACGAAATTTGTCGGGATGTTGCTCGAAAATAGCTGCTTTAACCCTTACCCAGCGGGAGTTGTAGGTTTGCTCGGTGAAACCTGTGGGAAAGGTCTTGATTGAAGGTAAAAGCTGGTAGGGCTACCAGCTTTCGACGGACGATTCAGGATCACTCCTGCCCAATCGACTCCAAAAACTCCGAACGCTCGTCACTCATGCGCGCTATGCAATCATTCTGCGCAATGGTGAATGCTTTGCTGCCGCTGGTCGCCGGAAATGCGTCCACTGCGCAATCGGCATCCCGGGTTTTCAGCCATTGCTGTTGCGCGGTCTTGATTTTGGCGGTGATATCGGTCAGTTGCGCCTTGTTGTTGCCGTACAGCGTTTGCATGCGCTCGGTCAGGCTCTGATAGTTGTCGCTCAGCAGCTGTTCGGCGGTGGTTCTGCTGTAGGCCGAGCATTCCAGGGTCTGGATTTCGTTTTCGACAGCGTCGCAAGGGTTGTCGTCGGCCTCTTCAGCTGCGTGTACGCCAGTCGCTATCAGTGCCAAAGCCAGGAAGATCGATTTCATTGCGTCGCCGCCCTTAATTCAGTGATTACACCCAGTGATGCGGCGAATTCTGGCCCAAGCGGGCGGCGTTGGATAGGTAGGCAATGACGCCTGTTGATGACCCTTTGTCGCGGATTGACGCTTTCGGCAAACCCCCTGTCGTTTTTGCACCCGGCTACCCCTGCACCGAGGCATATGCTGGCCCCAAAGCGCCGGCACACGATTCGGCGCATGAATCGCTAATAGGGGACAGCCTGATGAGCCCAGCCGAATTGCACGCCGACAGCATCGTTATCGACGGGCTGATTATTGCCAAGTGGAACCGCGAGCTGTTTGAAGACATGCGCAAGGGCGGTCTGACCGCGGCCAACTGCACCGTGTCGGTGTGGGAGGGCTTCCAGGCCACTGTCAACAACATCGCCGCCAGCCAGAAGCTGATCCGCGAGAACAGCGACCTGGTGATTCCGGTGCGCACCACTGCCGATATCCGCAAGGCCAAGGAACAGGGCAAGACCGGTATCCTCTTTGGCTTCCAGAATGCTCACGCGTTTGAAGACCAGATCGGCTATGTCGAGGTCTTCAAGCAGCTCGGCGTCGGTATTGTGCAGATGTGCTACAACACCCAAAACCTGGTCGGTACCGGTTGCTACGAGCGCGACGGCGGCCTGTCGGGTTTCGGTCGTGAAATCGTCGCTGAAATGAACCGTGTCGGCGTCATGTGCGACCTGTCCCACGTCGGCTCGAAAACGTCCGAAGAAGTCATCCTCGAATCCAAGAAGCCGGTCTGCTACTCCCATTGCCTGCCGTCGGGTCTGAAAGTACACCCGCGCAACAAATCCGATGAAGAACTGAAGTTCATTGCCGACCACGGCGGTTTCGTCGGTGTGACCATGTTCGCGCCGTTCCTGGCCAAGGGCATCGATTCGACCATCGACGATTACGCCGAAGCCATCGAATACACCATGAACATCGTCGGCGAAGACGCCATCGGCATCGGCACCGACTTCACCCAGGGCCATGGCCAGGACTTCTTCGAATACCTGACCCATGACAAGGGCTACGCCCGCCGTCTGACCAGCTTCGGCAAGATCATCAACCCGCTGGGCATCCGCACCGTGGGCGAGTTCCCGAACCTGACCGAGACCCTGCTCAAACGCGGCCATTCCGAGCGTGTGGTGCGCAAGATCATGGGCGAGAACTGGGTGAATGTCCTCAAGGACGTCTGGGGCGAATAAGCCACCGCATTTCTGAATCCTTTCCCCCGGCCGTCCGTGCCGGGGGCAACACAACGAATTTTCTGGAGTTAAGTTTCCATGGCCAAGATCGCCCCGCAATTGCCAATCGAAGTCGACAGCGAAACCGGTGTCTGGACCTCCGACGCCCTGCCGATGCTGTACGTACCGCGCCATTTCTTCGTCAACAACCACATGGGCATCGAGGAAGTGCTGGGCGCCGACGCCTACGCTGAAATCCTCTACAAGGCCGGCTACAAGTCCGCCTGGCACTGGTGTGAAAAAGAAGCTGAATGCCACGGCCTGGAAGGCGTTGCAGTGTTCGAGCACTACATGAAGCGTCTGTCGCAACGCGGCTGGGGCCTGTTCAAGATTCAGGACATCGACCTCGACAAAGGCACCGCCAGCGTCAAGCTCGAACATTCCGCATTTGTCTACGTTTACGGCAAGGTCGGGCGTAAGGTCGACTACATGTTCACTGGCTGGTTCGCCGGCGCCATGGACCAGATTCTGCAGGCCCGTGGCAGCTCGATCCGCACCGTTGCAGAACAGGTTTACGGTGGCTCCGAAGAAGGCCACGACGACGGTTTGTTCACCGTCAAGCCGTTGTAAGTCGAGGAACCCGCCATGGCTTTCGAAGCAATGTTTCAACCGATTCAAATCGGCAAACTGACCATCCGCAACCGCGTGCTCAGCACCGCGCACGCCGAGGTCTACGCCACCGACGGCGGCATGACCACCGACCGGTACGTCAAATATTACGAAGAGAAAGCCAAGGGCGGGATCGGCCTGGCGATTTGCGGCGGTTCCTCCAGCGTGGCCATCGACAGCCCGCAAGGCTGGTGGAAGTCGGTCAACCTGGCCGACGACCGGATCATTCCGCACTTCCAGAACCTGGCCGATGCCATGCACAAGCATGGCGCCAAGATCATGATCCAGATTACCCACATGGGCCGACGCTCGCGCTGGGATGGCGAGCATTGGCCAACCCTGCTGTCGCCGTCGGGCATCCGTGAACCGGTGCACCGCGCGACCTGCAAAACCATCGAACCGGAAGAAATCTGGCGGGTAATCGGCAACTACGCAAGCGCAGCCGCGCGGGCCAAGGCCGGTGGCCTGGACGGCGTCGAGCTGTCTGCCGTGCACCAGCACATGATCGACCAGTTCTGGAGCCCGCGGGTCAACAAGCGTACCGATGAATGGGGCGGCAGTTTCGAAAACCGCATGCGTTTCGGCCTGGAAGTGATCAAGGCTGTACGCAAGGAAGTCGGTCCGGACTTCTGCGTCGGCATCCGCCTGTGCGGTGACGAATTCCACCCGGACGGCTTGTCTCACGAAGACATGAAGCAGATCGCCAAGTACTACGACGACACCGGCATGATCGACTTCATCGGCGTCGTGGGCTCGGGTTGCGACACCCACAACACCCTGGCCAACGTTATCCCGAACATGAGTTATCCACCGGAGCCATTCCTGCATTTGGCCGCCGGTATCAAAGAAGTGGTGAAGGCTCCGGTTTTGCACGCGCAGAACATCAAGGATCCGAACCAGGCGACCCGTATTCTGGAAGGCGGCTACGTCGACATGGTCGGCATGACCCGCGCCCACATCGCCGACCCGCATTTGATCGCCAAGATCAAGATGGGCCAGGTCGACCAGATCAAGCAATGCGTCGGTGCCAACTACTGCATCGACCGTCAGTACCAGGGCCTGGACGTCTTGTGCATCCAGAACGCCGCGACTTCCCGTGAATACATGGGCGTGCCGCACATCATCGAGAAATCGACCGGAGTGAAGCGCAAAGTCGTGGTGGTCGGTGCCGGTCCTGCCGGGATGGAAGCGGCTCGCGTGTCGGCCGAACGTGGCCACGACGTGACCCTGTTCGAGAAGAAAGAATTCATCGGCGGGCAGATCACTACCGCGTCGAAAGCTCCACAACGGGACCAGATCGCCGGCATCACTCGTTGGTTTCAGCTGGAACTGGCGCGCTTGAAAGTCGATCTGCGCCTGGGCGTGGCGGCGGATGCGGCGACCATTCTCGACCTGCGTCCGGACGTGGTGGTACTCGCTGTCGGCGGCCATCCGTTCCTGGAGCAGAACGAACATTGGGGCGCGGCTGAAGGCCTGGTGGTCAGCAGCTGGGACATCCTCGACGGCAAGGTTGCACCGGGCAAGAACGTGCTGGTCTACGACACCATTTGCGAGTTCACCGGGATGTCGACAGCCGACTTCCTCGCCGACAAGGGCAGCCAGGTCGAGATCGTCACCGACGACATCAAGCCGGGCGTGGCCATTGGCGGTACGTCGTTCCCGACTTACTACCGCAGCATGTACCCGAAAGAAGTGATCATGACCGGCGACATGATGCTGGAGAAGGTCTACCGCGAAGGCGACAAGCTGGTGGCGGTGCTGGAAAACGAATACACCGGCGCCAAAGAGGAGCGGGTGGTGGACCAGGTCGTCGTCGAAAACGGCGTGCGTCCGGACGAAGAAATCTACTACGCCATGAAGGAAGGCTCGCGCAACAAAGGCCAGATGGACATCGAAGCCCTGTTCGCGATCAAGCCACAACCTTCGTTGAGCCAGGCGGGCGACGGCTACTTGCTGTTCCGCATCGGCGACTGCGTGGCGCAGCGCAACACCCACGCGGCGATCTACGACGCGTTGCGGTTGTGCAAGGATTTCTAAGCCGGTGAGCTGATCGTTCCCACGCTCTGCGTGGGAATGCAGCCCGTGACGCTCCGCGTCACATTCAAAAGCGGACGCAGAGCGTCCGGTGAGGCATTCCCACGCAGAGCGTGGGAACGATCAATGAGTCCCGTGGGAGCTCCACATGTTGAACACCCTTCTTCCAATCCTGTTGTTCGCTGCCTTGGGCCTGGCTGTCCTGGGCGCGTTGCGGCGGGTGGCTATGTGGCGTCAGGGCCGGGCTTCGAAAGTCGACCTGATCGGCGGTCTGTTCGCCATGCCCAAACGCTACATGGTCGATTTGCACCACGTCGTCGCGCGGGACAAATACATTGCCAACACCCACGTTGCCACGGCCGGTGGTGCAGTGGCGTCCATTGTGCTGGCGATTCTGGTGCATGGTTTTGGCCTGCATAACCGCATCCTCGGTTATGCATTGCTGCTGATGTCGGCGGTGATGTTTGTCGGCGCGATCTTTATGTTCCTGCGCCGTCGCAACCCACCGGCCCGCTTGTCCAAAGGCCCGTGGATGCGCCTGCCGAAAAGCCTGATGGCGTTCTCGGCATCGTTCTTCCTGCTGACCCTGCCGGTCGCCGGCATCCTCCCGGAAAACTTCGGTGGCTGGGTGGTCGCTGCGATCCTCGGCGTCGGTGTGCTGTGGGGCGTTAGCGAACTGTTCTTCGGCATGACCTGGGGCGGGCCGATGAAGCACGCCTTTGCCGGTGCCCTGCACCTGGCCTGGCACCGTCGCGCCGAACGCTTTGGTGGTGGTCGTTCCACCGGTTTGAAGCCGCTGGATCTGAATGACCCGAACGCGCCGCTCGGTGTGGAAAAACCCAAGGACTTCACCTGGAACCAACTGCTCGGCTTCGACGCCTGCGTGCAGTGCGGTAAATGCGAAGCCGCGTGCCCGGCGTTCGCCGCTGGCCAGCCGCTGAACCCGAAAAAACTGATTCAGGACATGGTCGTTGGCCTGGCCGGTGGCACCGATGCCAAATTCGCTGGCAGCCCTTATCCGGGCAAAGCCATTGGCGAACACGGTGGCAATCCGCATCAACCAATCGTCAACGGTCTGGTGGACGCTGAAACCCTGTGGTCTTGCACCACTTGCCGCGCCTGCGTCGAGGAATGCCCGATGATGATCGAGCACGTCGACGCCATCGTCGACATGCGCCGGCATCTGACCCTGGAAAAAGGCGCGACCCCGAACAAGGGCGCCGAAGTCCTGGAAAACCTGATCGCCACCGACAACCCGGGCGGTTTCGCGCCAGGCGGGCGGATGAACTGGGCGGCGGATTTGAACCTGAACCTGCTCAGCGAGAAGAAATCCACCGACGTGCTGTTCTGGGTCGGCGACGGTGCCTTCGACATGCGCAACCAGCGCACCCTGCGTGCCTTCGTCAAAGTGCTGAAAGCGGCCAAGGTCGACTTTGCGGTGCTGGGGCTTGAGGAGCGCGACAGCGGTGACGTGGCCCGGCGCCTGGGCGACGAAGCGACCTTCCAGCTGTTGGCCAAACGCAACATCCAGACTTTGGCCAAATACAGCTTCAACCGCATCGTCACCTGCGACCCACACAGCTTCCACGTGCTGAAAAACGAGTACGGCGCCTTCGACGGCAACTACCTCGTGCAGCACCACAGCACTTACATGGCGGAGATCATTGGCGAAGGCGCCCTGAACCTCGGCCAGCACAAAGGCAGCAGCGTGACCTATCACGACCCGTGCTACCTCGGTCGCTACAACGGCGAGTACGAGGCGCCGCGCGAAGTGCTGCGCGCCCTGGGCATCGAGATCAAGGAAATGCAACGCTCCGGTTTCCGTTCACGCTGCTGCGGCGGCGGTGGCGGTGCACCGATCACCGACATTCCGGGCAAGCAGCGGATCCCCGACATGCGCATGGAAGACATCCGCGAAACCGGCGCCGAACTGGTGGCCGTGGGTTGTCCACAGTGCACAGCGATGCTCGAAGGCGTGGTCGAACCGCGTCCACTAATCAAGGACATCGCCGAACTGGTGGCCGACGCCTTGCTCGAAGACGCCGCGCCGGGAAAGCCTTCGGCACCGGCCAAACGTGAACCTGCGGAGGTGCATTGATGAGCGACATTATCCGCCGCGACCCACGCGCCGAATGGATCGCCCGCAACCGTCTGCACCCGCTGCACGCGGCCATGCAACCGGCGCAACACAGCTGGATGGGGCCTAACGGTGTCATCCGCAAGAACCCTCACGGGATCGGTTTTATCGGCCCCAACGGCATCAAGCGGATTGACCGCAGCGGCGCTCAGCAGGGCGGGGCGACCAAACGCTCGGCCGCGGTTGAAGTGCAATTACCGCTGCATCAAGTGCCGCAACCTGCGTTCTACATCAGCGTGGTGCCGGACATGGTCGGCGGCCGCTTGAGCAGCCACGACCGCGACTTGCTCGGCCTGGCCCATCAGTTGGCCGGCAAGGACGGCGCGGTACTGGCGGTGGTCTTCGGTGAGCACAAGGAAAACGCCTTCGCCACGGCGGGCGTTGACCGCTTGCTGGTACTGGAAGGCGACGAATTCAGCGGTTATGCACCGGAGCAACGCGTCCAAGGCCTGCGGGCTGTGGATAACCAGTTCAACCCTCGTCACTGGTTGCTGCCGGACAGCCGCAGCGGTGGTGGCGAACTGGGTCGACGCTTTGCCGCCGCACTGGGCGAACGCCCGGCCACGCGGGTCTGGCAGGTCAAGGATCAGGAGTGCATCGGCCGCGCCGGTGCTGGTTTGCAGGATCTTGCACGTCCGGTCGCCCGCTTGATTCTGGCCGCCGCCGAATGCGCTGAACCGGTCAGCGAAACCCGTCACGAAGCCCTGCCAGTGGAGTTATCCACAGCAGTCGCCCGCAGCCTGTCGCGGATCGAAGATCTGGGCGCGGTGGCGGTGGATCCGGCGGCGATTCCGATGGCCGAAGCGGAGTTCATCTTCTCCGGCGGCAACGGTGTCAAGGACTGGGGACTTTTCCACAGGACGGCCGAGGCGTTGGGCGCGACCGAAGGTGCATCGCGCGTGGCGGTAGACGATGGCTTCATGGCCCGCGACCGTCAGGTCGGTGCGTCCGGCACTTGGGTCACGGCACGGGTTTACGTGGCGGTGGGTATTTCCGGGGCGATCCAGCACCTGCAAGGCATCGGTGCCTGCGACAAGGTGGTGGCGATCAACCTCGATCCTGGCTGCGACATGATCAAACGGGCCGACCTGTCGGTGATCGGTGAGAGCGCCGAGATTCTTCAAGCCTTGATCGATGCGGTAGAGGCTTACCGCAATGAAGCCAAGCGCGATGCGGCTTAAGGAAAGGAAAGGGTTATGAGCACGAAAATCATCAGCCTGGTGTCCATCGGCGCCCACCCGACCTCCGGCCGGCCACGCCGCGCCGAGCAGGATGCACGAGCAGTTGAACTGGGCCTGCAACTGGCTGGGGATAACCTGCAAGTGCTGCATGCCGGTGACGTTGCGGAACCGGCATTGCGCGCTTATCTGGGCATGGGCCTGGAACAGTTGCATGTGCTGGAGCAACCGGTCGGTGCTGACGCGCTGCCAGCGCTGACCGCTTATCTACGCGATGCCGGGGTTCAGGTAGTACTGACTGGCAGCCAGGCGGAAACCGGTGAGGGCTCGGGCATGTTGCCGTTCCTGCTGGCCGAAAGCCTTGGCTGGCCGCTGGTGGTGGGTTTGGCGCAGGTTGAATCCATCGACGGTGGTTCGGCGCTGGTACTGCAGGCCTTGCCTCGCGGGCAGCGTCGTCGGCTGAAAGTACGCCTGCCGTTTCTGGCGACTGTGGATAACGCAGCGCCCAAGCCTCGGCAGAGCGCCTACGGTCCAGCGCGGCGCGGGGTATTGCAGGCGGATGAAGTCGAAGTGATCGACGATGAACTGCTGGCGGTGGCGACATTGCAACTGGCCAAGCCGCGGCCAAAACGCTTGAAAGTGATCAAGGCCAAGAGCGGTGCTGACCGCATGAAGGCCGCGACGGCCAAGGCCAGTGGCGGAGGCGGGCAGGTGCTCAAGGGCGTGACCGCGCAGGCGGGTGCTGAAGCCATTCTCAAGTTGCTGATTGAAGAAGGCGTGGTTCGCTAAACCTGGACAAACACAACACTTGTGGGAGCGGGCTTGCTCGCGAAGGGGTCATCAGCTTCAACATCATCGTTGACTGACACACCGTTTTCGCGAGCAAGCCCGCTCCCACAGAGTGCTCGTGCCGAACAGGTGAAATACCGGAAACGCAGAACCTGAAAATCATCTCATCGAAGTTTACGGGGAAATAATGGCTGTTGAATTTCGTCCGGCATTGCGCACGGATGCGCGCGAGATCGCCCGTTTGTTCCAGATTTCGTCAGAGGGTGCTTCGGATTACATCTGGAGCCAGCTGGCGGAGCCCGGGCAGGATCTGCTGGAAGTGGGTGCCGCTCGTTACGCCCGTGAAGATGTCGATTTTTCCTATCAGAACTGCCTGATCGCGCAGGCCGAGGGAGAGGTCATCGGCATGCTGCACAGCTACGTGATGCGCCACGATCCTCAAGCCGCTCCCGTGACCGACCCGGTCCTGGCGCCGTATGCCACGATGGAAATCCCCGACACCCTTTATATTTCGAGCCTGGCCCTGCATGAGGGCTGGCGCAATCAGGGCTTGGGCAAACAATTCCTCGCCTACGCCTACGACCGTGCCAACCGGTTGGGGCTCAACGGCTTGAGCTTGATCGACTACGCGGCAAACACCGGCGCCCGGCGGTTTTATGAGCGTCATGGCTTCCGGATCGTCGATACCTGCCAGATCACGCCCCACCCAATGATTCGGGTTACGGGTGAGGCTTATTTGATGTATCGGCCGTAAGGACATCGAACACCTGTGGGAGCGAGCCTGCTCGCGATGACGGACTGACATTCACCATCGATGTTGCCTCTCCTGGGATTGCGCATTTACCCACAATCCCTGTTAGCGCTTCTGTGGATAACATGTTCGCGCCTCGCTACACCCCATACCCAACAAGCCCTCCAGCCCTCCGTACAAAAAACAACCAGCCTAACCCCCGGTTTTTTCGAGCTTTTTCCACAGAGTAACGTCGCTCACACGCCGATACTTGCCCCCAATCTCTGTTGGCGCTTCTGTGGATAAGATGTTCGCTGTCCGCTACAGGCTATATAAACCGAGGCTTTCAGTGAGTTGATCAAATAATGTTCAATTCGCCGATTTCCCTCGTTAATCCTTCCTCAAACCCCGAATTCTCACGGCTTTCAGCAGTTTTCCACAGAGCCTGCAAAGTTGCCCCCAAAGTCTGTTGGTGCTTCTGTGGATAAGGTGTTCGCCATCCTCTGCACGTCATATAAACCGTGCTTTGCAGACTTCTGATCAAAAAACGATCAACGCTTGCATAAAACTCTGCTTCTGGATAAGTCACGGTTTTTCTTCATTTTTTGTGAATGAATTTGGGCTCTCGTCCACAGTTGTCCCCAATAGCTGTGGGTGGAGATGTGGATAACTTGTTCGCTGAACCTTGCAAGCCACGGTCTGTATAGGCCCGAACGCGATAGATCAGATTTCATACAGTTCTAAGGCACTTCCTTGACTTCGATCTGTCGCCTGTCTTCACTCTCAGGCACAAGGACAGCCGTCACTTATCCACATCTGGTTCAGGGAGAACGCGTGATGGATAGCCAGCCATATCGCTCGCACCCAAACCCTTGCGTGACCTGTGTACCGACCCCCGCCACCTTGCTGCGTAAACGGATTCACCGTCGCGCCACCAATCAGCGCGCTCGCCTATAGCGCCTGAAGCCTTTCCCCATACCCTGACGCCGCTGCCATTGAGGCCCGACCGTGCCCGGTGACCAGGCGTTTGTTCGTCTATCGATTGCAGGCAACCACAGAGTTGCCCATCTGCCTGAGAGGAAATGACCCATGACACGGATCGCCACGCCCATCAGCGACATCAAGGAACACTACGACGTGATCGTCATCGGCTCCGGCTACGGCGGCGGGATCGCGGCGTCGCGCCTGTCCCGGGCCGGCAAGCGGGTGTGCCTGCTGGAGCGGGGCCGGGAAATCCAGCCCGGCGAATACCCCAATACGATGCTGGCGGCCACCGAAGAGCTGCAAGTCCATGACCCGGACGGGCACATCGGTTCGCGCACCGGGTTGTTCGACCTGCATGTCAACGCCCAGCAGAACGTGGTGGTCGGTTGTGGCCTGGGCGGCACATCCTTGATCAACGCCAACGTCGCGCTGGAGCCGGAGCCCGGTGTGTTCGACGATCCGCGCTGGCCGCTGGCGGTGCGTGAACACCGCGACACGCTGCTCAAGGATGGGTACGCCCGGGCTCGGGAGATGCTCAAGCCCAATCCCTACCCAAGCACCTCACCGGTGCTGCCAAAACTGGAAGCCAACAAAAAATCTGCGGACTACCTCAAGCAAGGGGCGCATTTCTACAAGCCGCCGATCAACGTGACCTTCGACAAACTGCCGAACAACCTCAACCACGTCGGCGTCGAGCAGCTGCCGTGTAACCACTGCGGCGACTGCGTGTCGGGCTGTAACAACAAAGCCAAAAACACCACGCTGATGAATTACCTGCCGGATGCCTGGAACCACGGCGCGGAAATTTTCTGCCAGGCCGAGGTGCGTCACCTGGAGCGAGACGCCGACGGTGACGGCTGGATTGTGCATTTCCAATACCTGGACAGCGGCCGCGAGAAGTTCTCGGCACCGACGCTATTCGTCAAGGCTGACGTCGTCGTGGTTTCGGCGGGCACCCTGGGCTCCACCGAAATCCTCCTGCGCTCCCGGGACAAAGGCTTGTCGACGTCCAATCAGCTCGGCGAGAACATGAGCGGCAACGGTGACATTCTCGGTTTCGGCCACAACTGCGACCAAGCGATCAACGGCATCGGTTTCGGCGCGCATCCGGCCAGTGAAATGAAACCGGTCGGCCCGTGCATCACCTCGATCATCGACATGCGCACCGAAGGCGACTGGCGCAGCCGCATGGTCATCGAAGAAGGCTCGATCCCCGGCGCGCTAGGCCGGCCGATGGTGCCGAGCATGGCCGCGTTCGCCGGGTTGATCGGCAAGCCCACCGACGACAGTTTCACCGGCAAGCTCAAGTACGCAGAGCGCGAAACCGAAAGCTTCCTGCGCGGCCCGTATCACGGCGCCCTGCATAACATGCAGACCTACCTGATCATGAGCCACGACGACGGCAAGGGGCGCATGGTGCTCGACAGCAAGGATCAGCTGCGCATCGACTGGCCGGGTGTTGGCGAGCAGGAAAACGTCAAGATTGGCAACGATCGGCTGCACCAGAGCACCAAGGCATTGGGCGGGATCTGGGTGGAGAATCCGATCTGGACCGAGCTGCTCAAACACAGCATCGTTTCCGTCCACCCGTTGGGCGGTTGCGTGATGGGCGAGGACGCGGAGCAGGGCGTGGTCAACCACAAGGGCCAGGTATTCAGCAGCGCCAGTGGTACCAATGTCTATGCCGGGCTGTACGTGGCCGACGGCGCGGTGATTCCGACTTCCCTGGCGGTCAATCCGCTGCTGACCATCTCCGCCGTGAGCGAGCGCAACATGGGCCTGCTGGCGGCCGATCGCGGTTGGCACATCGACTACACGCTGCCTTCGGCACCGCGCAAACAGGTGGCGCCGCCGACTCTCGGCGTGCAGTTCACCGAAACCATGAAGGGTTATTTCTCCAAAGACTTCACTCAGCCTCAAGGCACTGATCTCAAACTCTACGAAGCGGTGGCCAAACGTGGCGAGTCGGAGAACTCGCCGATCGAGTTCACCCTGACCATCACCGCCAACGACCTCAACCGCATGATCAAGGAGCCGGAACACGCTGCGACGCTGGTCGGCACGCTCAATGCGCCGGGTCTGTCGCCGGAACCGCTGACCGCCAGCAATGGCGTGTTCAACCTGTTCGAGGAGTATCAGGAACAGGTCGGTGTGCGGCACATGAATTACGACATGAAACTGACCGCCGAGGACGGCAGCGATTATTACTTCAGTGCGTTCAAGACCGTGCCCGAAGACAATGGCGTGCTGAACGTCTGGCACGACACCAGCACCCTCTACGTGACGCTGTATCGCGGGCCGGACAAAACCGGTGAGGTGATTGGTTCGGGTGTGATGCACATTCAACCGGCCGATTTTGCCAAGCAGATGACCACTATGAAGGTGCTTAACGCGCGCAACGAACGCGAGCGCATCGAAGGGTTGGCGCGGTTCGGCAAGTTCTTCGCCGGCATCTTGTGGGAGAGCTACGGCGGGGTGTTCGCTGGCGACATCTACTTCAACCCCGATGCACCTCCGCGGCAGAAACGCCCATTGGATGCGCCGATCCCGAGCGTGCAGTTCTTCCAGACCGAAGATAACGTACAGCTACGCCTGACCCGCTATCAGGGTGGCAGCAAAGGGCCGGTGATGCTGGTGCATGGCTTGGGGGTGGGTTCGAATATTTTCTCCACCGACACCATCCAGACCAACCTGCTGGAGTTCTTGTGCAAGCACGAGTACGACGTCTGGCTGCTGGATTTCCGGGTCAGCATTCTGATACCGGCCAGCAAGCACGAATGGAACGGCGATCAGATTGCGCAGTACGACTTCAAGGCTGCCATCGCGCAGATCCAGCAGGCGACCAAGGCGGCGGACGTGCAATGCGTGGTGCATTGCTACGGGGCGACGACTTTCTTCATGTCGCTGCTGGCCGGGTTGCAGGGGGTGCGTTCGGTGGTGTGTTCGCAAATTGCCGCGGATACGGTGGTCGCCACGGCAACGGGGCTCAAGGCCGGTCTGCACCTTCCGGGAATGCTCGATGCCATCGGCATCAAATCCCTCACCGCGTATGCCGACAACAAGGAGAGCTGGTTCAACAAGCTTTACGACAAGGCCCTCAACGGGTATGCCCGCATCGAGGCTCAGGGCTACTGCACTAACCCGGTGTGCCATCGCATCACCTTCATGTACGCGTCGCTGTACCGCCACGACACGCTCAACGAGACCCTGCATGACAACCTGCATGAGCTGTTCGGCGAATCGAACATGCAGACCTTCGAGCACCTGGCGCTGATCCTGCGCAAAGGTCATCTGGTGGACTTCAAGGGCCAGGACGTCTACATGCCGCACTTCGACCGGCTGACCATGCCGATCTGCTTCATCAGCGGCGAAGACAATCAGTGCTACCTGCCGGAAAGCACGCTCAAGACCTATGACCGCGTGTGCAAAGTCCATGGACCGGAGCGCTACAGCCGGCATGTGGTGCCGGGTTACGGGCATATCGACTGCATGTTCGGCAAGAATGCGGTGCTCGATGTGTACCCGATCATCCTGCAACACCTGGAGAAAACCGCCCTCGGCTAGCTGATCGTTCCCACGCTCTGCGTGGGAATGCCGCCATGGACGCTCTGCGTCCGCTTGTGTGACGCAGAGCGTCACGGGATGCATTCCCACGCGGAGCGTGGGAACGATCTGGGGAAAAAATATGGACAGTTACATCCGCTGGTTTCAACGCTTCATCTGGATAGGCATCGTGATGA
The DNA here is from genome assembly GCF_050280605.1 of Pseudomonas sp. NPDC089918. Classification (NCBI taxonomy): domain Bacteria; kingdom Pseudomonadati; phylum Pseudomonadota; class Gammaproteobacteria; order Pseudomonadales; family Pseudomonadaceae; genus Pseudomonas; species Pseudomonas sp. NPDC089918. Next base: position 124,018 of record NZ_JBNNVP010000015.1, read on the forward strand.
ACATGGTCTTCGCGATTCCGGCGCTGTTCGCGCCGGCGTTGCTGACCTCGATGCTCGGGATGCCGCCGCAACTCTCCGATCCATGGCTGGAAAACGCCGGCATGCTGCTGGTGGGGATCAGTCTGTTCTACATGCCGTCAGGCTTCAACGCGCCACGATACGTCGTGCATTCGTGGCTGTGCGTGTTGTCGCGACTGGTCGCCGTGGCGTTCTGGATCTACCTGATCAACACCAGTAACCAGGCTCAGGTATTCGTGCCGATGCTGCTGGGCGATCTGAGCATGTTCCTGATCCTCGGGGTTCTGCTGTACCTGGGCAGCGCGCCGGCCAATCGGCCCCTGGCGTTGCTTCGCGATGGCTGGCTTGAGTGGCGCGCAGCGTGGGCGCGACGCTGGCAGCGGCACAGCTTCAAAGTCGCCACGCTGGTCGTGGTGCTGGCGCTGGGGTTTATCGGCTACGAAACCTGGTACCAGATGCTGCGGGTGGTGCCGGAAGAGCAATACGCCTCCGATGAGGACCACTACAAGTACGGCGCCATCGGCCTGGGCATCGAGGCACGGATTCCCTATTACCTGTTCGCCGTATTGCCGCAGATGTGCCCGGATAAGCTGCCGAAACCTGGCGGCTACGAAGTCTTCGGTTTCCTCTACGAGAACGGCAAGGACCTGCCGATCGGCATGGCCAAGCGGCAGATCGGCTACCCGACCGTGGAGCCCAACTGCGCCCTGTGCCACACCGGTTCCTATCGGGCCAATACCAGCGACGTCGCCATCCCGGTGGCCACCGCACCGGCCAATACCCTGCAACTGCAGGCCTTCCAGTGGTTCGCCTACAATTGCGCCAGCGACCCGAAATTCACCCCCGACGCGGTGATGACGGCGATCAACAGCAAGTTCCAGCTCGGGTTTTTCGAACGCTTGTACAACCGCTACGTGATCATTCCGATGGCCACGAGCGCGCTGGTCAAGCAGAAGCAGGCCTATGCCTGGCAACGCCTGCGCGCACCGCAAGGGCCGGGGCGCACCGACACCTTCAACCCGACGAAAATGGTGGTGTTCGGCTTCCCGGATGACTCGACCATCGGCACCGTCGACTTGCCGCAAGTGTGGAACCAGAAACCTCGGGAGTCGCTGTACCTGCACTGGGACGGTAACAACAACGACATCCATGAGCGCAACTACGCGGCCGCCATGGCCGTGGGCGCGACGCCGGAGTCAGTGCTGCCGGCCAGTTTCAACCGGGTGACAAACTGGCTGCTGGGCCACAAGGCGCCGGCATGGCCGTTCGCGCTGGATCAGGCCAAAGTCGCGCGGGGCAGACCGGTCTGGGAAAACAACTGCGCCGGTTGCCATGATTTCGGCCGCACCGACACCGGTCAGGTCACCACCAGCATTGATGAACTGGGCACCGATCCCCATCGGCTGAACTCGTTCACCAATGGTTTGGTGACGGCTTTCCATGGCTTCAAGAAATCGCCGTTCGACTTTGGCGCCTATCGCAAGACCCAGAGCTACAGCAACACGCCCACCGACGGCGTCTGGTTGCGCGCGCCGTACTTGCACAACGGTTCGGTGCCGACTCTGTGGGACTTGCTGCAACCACCGGAAAAGAGACCGCTGGTGTTCTTCACCGGCTCCGATGTGTACGACCAGGACAAAGTCGGCTTCGTCACCAGTGGCCAGCAGATGAAGGCTTCGGCGGACTTCAAATACGACACGCGCCTGGAGGGCAACCACAACGGCGGCCACCTGTACGGCACGCAGCTGTCGGAACTCGATAAGCGGGCGCTCATCGAGTTCATGAAAACCCTGTGATTCCACTACGGATGGAGGAAAGCGACATGTCATTGGTCAGTCATTGGGAACACGAGTACGACAAGGTGAAACTACGCGTACATGGCTTGTTCACCCGTTTGGAAATGGCCTGGAAAAAGCTCGTCAGCGAGCTTGAACCGGAGGAGTTCGAGGCTATCGTCGCGCTGCTGCAGCGGGGTCACGATCAGGCGCAATACGTGCTCAAGCACGGCGATGTGCCAGACGATCAGCCGAGTGTGCCGTGGGAGTTGGCCCATGGCTTGTCGATCCTGCACATCGGTAACGCCAGCCCTTTGCCGCAATCGGTAGATGAGCTGCAAACCCGCGTGCTCAAGGATGGCAGCCTGCTCGGTTGTCGCAAATGGGAGCTGCTGGATCTGTTGTGGAGCGAGGCATTGCTCAAGTGGATCGAGAACCTGCGGCATCACGCGCCGTTCGCCACCACCCCGGCGTTGATGCGCATGGACAGTGACGTGACCCTGGCCATCGCCGGCGACTGGGGCACCGGGCCGTTCGATAGCCACGCCCCGGCGGTCTCAGTCGCCAACCAGATGCAACTGGCCCAGGCTGATTTCACCATTCACCTGGGGGACGTGTACTACGCCGGCACCCGCTCTCAGGAAGACGTCGACATGGTCGGCTGGCCCATGGGCAAGCACGGCTCGTTCACCCTCAACTCCAATCACGAGATGTACAGCGGCGCCCATGGCTACTTCAAGGAACTGGCCAAGCGTTTCCCGGCGCAGCAGGGCACCAGTTATTTTGCGTTGTACAACGATGACTGGCTGGTGATCGGGCTCGACACGGCTTACGCCTCCGATGCGATCAACCTGTACATGGACGGTGCACTGAACAAACAGCAGATCGACTGGATGAAAGACTTGCCCCAGCGCAAGAAGATCATGGTGCTCAGTCATCACCAGGGTTTCGACATTACCGGGCACAACAAGACGGCGCTGTATCAACCGGTGTGCGATGCCTTGGGCCGCGAGCCGGATTATTGGTATTGGGGGCATTTGCACAACGGCATCTGCTACGCCGCTCAAGGCGGGTTGCATGCGCGCTGCGCCGGGCATGGGGCGATTCCCTACGGCAATGCCAGTGAGCTGAACGGGCATGCGCGGGTGCTGTGGTCGGAAACCCAAAATGCGCGGGATGAGGCGTACCCGGATCGGGTGTTGAACGGTTATGTGAAAGTGAGGCTGGTGGGGGAGAACATCGAAGAGACGTTTATTGGGGAGGATGGGTCGGTGCGGTGGTCTTCGTCAGCCCATTGATCGTTCCCACGCTCTGCGTGGGAATGCAGCCCGGGACGCTCTGCGTCCCAGGAGCCGAACGCAGAGCGTCCGTTGAGGCATTCCTTTGCTGCGCGTGGGAACGATCAGCGTGACAGATCAGCCTTGAACCGGAACCCCTTTGAGGTACGGCGCAGGCTCGGCCCCAAGGTTGTTCAGCAACCGCTCGCTGTACCAATCCACGAAGTTCACCACGCCAAACTCATAGGTCTTGGAGTAAGGCCCTGGCTGGTACGCGGTGGAGTTGATCCCGCGCTGGTTTTCTTCGGCCAGGCGACGGTCCTGGTCGTTGGTCGCATCCCAGACCTGGCGCATGCGCTCCACGTCGTAGTCCACGCCTTCGACCGCGTCCTTGTGCACGATCCACTTGGTGGTGACCATGGTTTCCTGAGCGCTGATCGGCCACACGGTGAACACGATGATGTGGTCGCCCATGCAGTGGTTCCACGAGTGCGGCAGGTGCAGGATGCGCATCGAACCCAGGTCCGGGTTCTTGATGCGGCCCATGAGTTTGGCGCAGCCCTGTTTGCCGTCCATGGTCATCGACACGGTGCCCTTGAGTAGTGGCATGCGCACGATGCGGTTACGCAGGCCGAAACTGGCGTGGGCGTAAGGGATCTTCTCGGCTTCCCAGGCTGCGGCGGAGGCAGCGACGTGGTCCTTGAAGGCCTGGTCGGCACGCGGGTCGGTGACGTCGTCCCATTCCAGCAGGGTTTTCAACAGTTCCGGGTGCGACGCGTTGCAGTGGTAGCACTCGCGGTTGTTTTCCAGCACCAGTTTCCAGTTGGCTTTTTCCATCAAGGTGGTGGTAATTGCCACCTTGGTGTTCTCCATGTCGTACGGTTCCATGTAATGGTTCAGCGTCGACAGGAAGTCATCAATGGCCGGCGGGTTCTCCGACAGGCTGATGAAGATGTAGCCGCCAGCGGTTTTCACGTTCACCGGCTTGAGGCCGTACTGCTTCATGTCGAAGTCGGCGCCCATTTCGGTACCGGCGAACAGCAGGCGACCGTCCAGCTCATACGTCCACTGGTGGTAGTGGCAGACCAGTTTGGCGACTTTGCCTTTTTCGCTGGTGCACAGCCGTGAACCACGGTGACGGCAGACGTTGTGGAACGCATGGACCACGCCGTCGGCACCACGAATCACGATGATCGGGTTCTTGCCGACTTGCAGAGTCAGGTAGTTGCCCTTGGTCGGGATTTCGCAGGTCATGCCGGCGATCAACCACTCTTTCTGGAAGATTTCCTGCATGTCGATATCAAACAGCCGCTCGTCAGAGTAAAACGGCTGCGGCAGCGAGAAAGTGCGCTCGCGCTCTTGTAGCATCTGCGCGGTGGCCTTGCGTGCGGGTTCCAGTGGATCGCCCAGGCTCAGGGTAGTGGTGACGTCCATCGTGTGTTTCCTCAAGGCCATCTGCGTGGCCGCGAAAGTGGCTGATCAGGTTTGCTACGCAAGGTGTAAAGATTATGTCTTGGTATGGGGCGAGTGTGGGGCCGGCGCTTGCCAGAACCTTATCCATGGGCGACATGGCCCAATCTGTTCCCGACGCGCAACCCCCGGTAATTGGGGGCTGGTCGCGATAAGTATGTGAATGTCGCAGATAGGTAAATGGAGGGGCTGCGCTATACGCAGAATCGCCAACATAAAGGCCGGTAGTCGGCCGTGGAGATCAGCATGTCCAACAGCTTCCTGAACCCGGTAACCACCCAGACCTGGGCCAATGGTCGACACATTGTCCGTTGCGTCAAAGTCATCCAGGAAACCTGGGATGTGCGCACCTTCTGCTTCATGGCCGACCAGCCGATCCTGTTCTTCTTCAAGCCCGGGCAGTTCGTCACCCTGGAGCTGGAAATCGACGGCGTGCCGATCATGCGCTCCTACACCATTTCCAGCTCGCCGTCGGTGCCGTACAGCTTTTCGGTGACCATCAAGCGCGTGCCAGGGGGCAAGGTGTCCAACTGGCTGCACGACACCCTGCATGAAGGCCAGGAGCTGGCGGTGCACGGGCCGGTCGGGCTGTTCAACGCCATGGACTTCCCTGCGCCGAAAGTGCTCTACCTCAGCGGCGGCGTCGGTATTACGCCGTGCATGTCCATGGCCCGTTGGTTCTATGACACCAACGGCAATGTCGACATGGTGTTTATCCACAGCGCCCGCTCACCGAAAGACATCATTTACCACCGCGAGCTGGAACACATGGCGTCGCGGATCGATAACTTCAGTCTGCACCTTATTTGCGAGAAACATGGTCTGGGCGAGCCGTGGGCCGGTTATCGCGGTTACCTGAACCACAAGATGCTCGAATTGATGGCGCCGGACTTCCTTGAACGTGAAGTCTTCTGCTGTGGTCCGACCCCGTACATGAACGCGGTCAAGCGCATGCTTGAGGCGGCGGGTTTCGACATGAAGCGTTATCACGAGGAATCCTTCGGCGCGACGCCGCCGGAAGCCCGTGCCGACGCGGTGGAGCAAGCCGAACAAGCGGCAGACGCTCCGGAAATCGACGCGGCGGATCTGCATCAGGTGGAATTCACCGCTTCCGGCAAAAGCATTCGCGTGGCGCCAGGGGAGACCGTGCATGCGGCGGCGGCCAAGCTTGGCCTGCTGATCCCGAAAGCCTGCGGGATGGGGATTTGCGGGACGTGCAAGGTGATGAAACTGGGCGGCGAGGTCGAAATGGATCACAACGGCGGGATTACCGAGGAAGACGAGGCCGAAGGGTTCATCCTGTCGTGCTGCAGCGTGCCGAAGGGCGACGTGCGGATCGAGTTCTGATACCCGCCACGCCACCTGTGGGAGCGAGCTTGCTCGCGATGGCGGAATCAGATTCAACATCAATGTTGGCTGATCCACCGCTATCGCGAGCAAGCTCGCTCCCACAGGAGCGGTGGTTCAGTCGATAAACAGGTCCGGCATCAGTTTGTCGGTGGAGTCCGGTTCAAACCGATACCCCTCGAAATCCGTCATCCCGTTTTCCCGCAAAATCTCCTCATCAATCAGCAACCGACCGGTGATGCTGCGACCACTGCTGCTCAGAATCGCGTAAGCAGCATCCGCCATGATCGCCGGCGTGCGCGCATGCTTGAACGACTCGCGTGACCCCAGCTGAAACTCGATGGCGGCAGTGGCGATCATGGTCTGCGGCCACAGGGAATTGACGCTGATGCCGTAGGAGGCGAATTCCTCGCTCATGCCCAGGGTCAGCATGCTCATGCCGTATTTGGTCACCGTGTACGGGCTGTACTGGGCGAACCACTTGGTGGCCAGGTTCAGCGGTGGTGACAGGTTGAGGATGTGGCCGGCGGTTTTTTTCAGATAGGGCAGGGCAGCCTGACTGCACAGCAGCACCGCGCGGGTGTTGATCTGGTGCATCAGGTCGAAGCGCTTGAGTTCGATGTGTTGCACACCGGTCAGCTTGATCGCCCCGGCATTGTTGATCAGCGCATCGATGCCGCCGAAATGTGCGCTGGCGTCGGCCATGGCCTGGCGCACGGCAACTTCATCACGCACATCCACCTGCAAGGCCAACGCCTTGCCTCCCGCGGCTTCAACTTCCGCCGCCACGCTGAAGATGGTGCCGGGCAGTTTGGGGTGAGGGGTGGCGCTTTTGGCGGCAATCACGATGTTGGCCCCGTCCTTTGCTGCCCGCAGCGCAATCTCACGCCCGATGCCACGGCTGGCGCCAGTGATGAACAGGGTTTTGCCTTGTAATGACATGCGTACGCTCCTGATTGTTGTTATCTGAGCGGATCGAAACAGCTCGCCAGTCAATGTAGACCAACTCCCCGAAACTGATCGTTCCCACGCAGAGCGTGGGAACGATCAGGTTGGGGAGTGCTATGAGCCTCAATACCAACGCTGTATCTCGATCAGCCTCTCCATCCCTGCATAATTCCTCGCACTGGAATAGCGCCAGTGCTCAGGTAAATCCACGTACCCACGCTTCACCGGGTTGTAGTGGATGTAATCCAGCTTCTGGCGCATCACCGTTTCGCTGTACACCATTTCCGCGTGCGAACCTTCCTGCCACAACTGATAAACCCGATCCTGCTTATGTGCCCGTTTGCTGAAGCGCAGTCGTTGCAATGAGCGCTCTGCGCCTTTGTTTTGCAGATCGTCGATGATTTGGCGGGCGGTGAAGGATTTGAACTGGCGCAGGCATTTGCTCAGGTCTGGAGCCTCGGCAACGAAATGCAGATGGTTTTCCAGGACGACGTAACCATACAACTTTAGATCTTGGTGGATTTGTTGATAGCGCCAGCAATTGAGCAGGTGATCGACAATGTAGGGGCGGATAAACAGTGGGAGCCATTCCATGATTGTGCAGGTCAGGAAATGGGGTTTGTCGGGTTCGGTGATGGTGTAGCGGCTTCGGCCCATGGATGCATTCCTTTGCGGGGGAATGAGTAGGGTGAGGGAGGTGAAGTAGTGGGGCTAGCGGACAGCGCCGCAGAGAGTGTGGGAAATGTCGACGTGCCTCTACATGATCGTTCCCACGCTCCGCGTGGGAATGCAGCCCGTGACGCTCTGCGTCACAACGGTATTGGGACGTCAGCGGTGAGGCAGGAACGCGGAGCGTCCCCAAAGGCATTCCCACGCGGAGCGTGGGAACGATCGGTGCGGTGGGGGGATCAGCCCGCCATCACGTGCCGAATATCCGTCGCCAATTCCCGCACGCGCTCTTCTTCGGTGTCCCACGAGCACATGAAGCGTGCGCCGCCGTTGCCGATGAAGGTGTAGAAGCGCCAGCCCTTGGCGGTCAGTGCGGCGATTGCCGGTTCCGACAGTTGCAGGAACACGCCGTTGGCCTGCACCGGGAACATCAGTTCCACGCCAGGAATATCGCTCACCAGTTCGGCCAGCAGCTGCGCGCAGTGGTTGGCGTGGCGGGCGTATTTGAGCCAGGCGTCGTTTTCCAGAATCCCGACCCACGGCGCCGAGAGGAAGCGCATCTTCGACGCCAGTTGCCCGGCCTGTTTGCAGCGGTAGTCGAAATCTTCGGCCAGCTTGTGGTTGAAGAACAGAATCGCTTCGCCCACCGCCATGCCGTTTTTCGTGCCACCGAAGCACAAGACATCGACCCCGGCCTTCCAGGTCAGGTCTGCTGGTGAGCAGCCAAGAAATGCGCAAGCATTGGAGAAGCGTGCGCCGTCCATGTGCAGGTTCAGGCCCAGTTCTTTGCAGGTGACACTGATGGCGCGGATTTCTTCCGGGGTGTACACGCTGCCGACTTCGGTGGCCTGGGTCAGGGTCACTACGCGGGGTTTGGGGTAGTGGATGTCCTGGCGCTTGAGGGCGATTTCGCGGATCGACTCCGGCGTCAGCTTGCCGTTTTCGGTGCGGGCGATGAGCAGCTTGGAGCCGTTGGAGAAAAACTCCGGCGCGCCGCATTCGTCGGTTTCGACGTGGGCGGTTTCCGAGCAGATCACGCTGTGGTAACTCTGGCACAGCGATGACAGGGCCAACGAGTTGGCCGCGGTGCCGTTGAAGGCGAAGAACACTTCGCAGTCGGTTTCGAACAGTTTGCGGAATTGATCGGATGCGCGTGCGGTCCACTCATCGTCGCCATAAGCGCGCTGGTGGCCGTGGTTGGCCTGTTCCATGGCAGCCCAGGCTTCAGGGCAGATACCGGAATAGTTGTCGCTGGCGAATTGTTGGCTCTTATCGGTCATGGCCGGCTTCCGTGGTCGAGGCTCTAATGGTGAAGAGCATCGTGGTCAATGATGGTGCGCACTTTACCGAAGATCGTCCGGGGAGCACACGGGATGTTGCTGTCAGAAAAATACACGGTTGACGGGCAATTATGCACATGACTCAACGGGATGGGGCGCTGGATCTGCTCAAGTGGCTGGCGCTGCTGAGCATGGTGCTCGATCACCTGCGATATGTCGGTTACTCCATCGATCTGCTGTATGTGCCGGGTAGATTGGCGTTCCCGTGGTTTTGTTTGGCGATGGCGGCAAATCTGTCGCGGGCACAGGCAGTAACGACCGACGGCCAATGGCGCTACCTCGGTTGGTTATCGCTGTTTAGCGCTCTGAGCGAAATCCCCTACCGGATGTACATTCCTGATCACAACACCTTAAACGTGTTGCCCACGTTGGTTCTGGGTTTGTTGGTCGCCCGTGGCTGGCAGCAAAGGATGCCTCAGCCGCGACTATTGGCGGCGGGTGCCTTGTTGCTGGCGGCGCTGTTCCCGGAACGACTGATGTTCGGATTCTTCGGCGTGCTGTTGCCGCTGGCGATGTTGCTGGTGATCAGGCGTCCCTGGTATTTCAGCCTGCTGCCGGGGCTGGTCTGCCTGGCGGCCAATCAATGGCAAGTGCTGTATTACGCCGCGCGACTTCACAGCAGTGCAGCCATCCTCGGCATTGCCGCTTGTCTGATTGCGCCACTGTTGGGCCTGCTGCTATTGCGACATGCCCAAGGCGTTCAACCACCACCGATGCGGCGTTGGGCGTATGCGCTCTATCCCGCGCATTTCCTCGTGCTTCTGGCTTTGCGCCAACTCATCGCCTGACCCCTGACCTTCTACAAGGGCGCGCCAAACCTTGTGGGAGCGGGCTTGCTCGCGAATGCGCCGGGCCAGTCAACATCAGTGTCGGATGACAAACCGCATTCGCGAGCAAGCCCGCTCCCACAGGGGATCCTGGCTGCTTCAAGGATTGTGTTCGGCATGCCATTTCTCGCCATGTCGTAAACGCACCTTTGCGTGGCGTCCATAGGCATTTGACCTGTCTGCGCCGGTCATACCATCGCATCCAAAGGGCACTGCCGTAACGCCAGTGCCTTACCGAGACGAATGGCGCATAGATGCCGCTGGGAGAGACGCGATGTTCAGCAAGCAAGACCAGATCAAAGGTTACGACGATGCACTGCTGGCGGCGATGAATGCCGAGGAGCAACGCCAGGAAGATCACATCGAGCTGATCGCGTCCGAGAACTACACCAGCAAACGCGTGATGGAAGCGCAAGGCAGCGGCCTGACCAACAAATACGCCGAAGGCTATCCGGGCAAGCGCTACTACGGTGGCTGCGAGCACGTCGACAAGGTCGAAGCCTCCTGTCAGCAAGGGAATCCGTCGCCCAAAGCGATCGGCCACCGGGCCGTACGCCAGTTGACCAATGGACAGGCCAAGGAAATAGGC